>NZ_JBEXOS010000046.1:0-65120 GCF_040611655.1 Streptomyces sp. NPDC006552 | reverse complement strand
CAGCGGGCCTCCAACGGCTACAACAGCGTCTCCCTGGACGCGGCGGTCAACGGACAGGACGACGAGTCCGACACGATGCTCGCCGACTTCATCGGGGTCGATGAGCACTCCTTCGAGCTGGTCGAGAACTTCCACTCCCTCGCCCCGCTCATCGCGGGTCTGGACGAGCGCGACCGCACCCTGCTCCACCTGCGCTTCGTCGAGGAGCGCACCCAGCAGCAGATCGCCGACGAGCTGGGCTGCTCGCAGATGCACGTGTCGCGACTGATCTCCCGGGTCGTGGCCAAGCTCCGCGCGGGCCTGCTCACCACCGACTGAGCACTTCTCGCAAGGCGCCGCCGCGGAACCCCGCGGCGGCGCCTTGCGCTGTACCCGGGCCCGCCGTCCACCGTGTGCGGTTCCTCTCGGTTTCAGCCCACTTGCTGTGGTTACGTGGTGAGTTCCGGACCGTACCGAGCGGGACCGGGCACAGAGAGGACAGCGGGGCCGTGGTGGTGGGTCGGTTGCGGGGCGGTGGGGCATGGCTGGCGCGCGCGTGGAGCACATCCGGGTACGAGCGCCAGACGGCCATCCGCGTCCTCAAGAGCGTGCTGGCGGCGACGGCGTCCTGGTGGGTCGCCCACGATCTCGTCCACGCGCAGTCACCGGCGTTCGCGCCGTTCTCCGCCGTGCTCACCATGAACGTCACCATTCACCGCTCCGTGTGGCAGACCCTGCGCTACGTCGCCGCCGTCGTCGTCGGGGTGGCGGTGCAGGCGGCGATCGGCTTCGCCGCGGGCCCCGATCTCTTCGCCTTCGTCGTGGTCGGCGTCATCGCGCTGGCCCTCAGCCAGTGGCCCGCCCTCGGCGACCAGGGACCCCAGGTCGCCACGGCGGCCTTCTTCGCCTTCTCCGTCTACTCGGCGGCCACCACCAACACCGGCCGCGCCCTCCAGCTGGGCCAGATCGTCCTGCTCGTCCTCATCGGCTGCGGCATCGGCCTTGTCGTGAACCTCTGCGTCGCGCCCCCGCTGCGCTACCGCAGCGCCGAGGACGGCCTGCACGTCCTGGCCGCCGAGATGGAGGCCCTGCTGGACGACATGGCGGACGGACTGCGCAGCGGCGACGTCAGCGACGACCGCGCCGAGCAGTGGCGCACGGCCGGCGAGCGCGTGCAGAACGCCGTCGCCCAGGCCCGCTCCGGCCTGAACACGGCCGAGAGCAGCCTGCCCTTCAACCCGCGCCGGCTGCTGCCCGCCCACCGCGGCTATGTGACCTTCACCCGCTACCGCCAGGTCCTCGGCGCGCTGGAACGCGCGGTGTACCAGCTCAGCTCCACGATCCGCAGCCTCGGCCGGTGGCGCGAGACGGAGGACACGTACACCTACGCCCCCGCCTTCGAGGCCTACGCCGACTTCGCCCTGCGGCTGCGCGACATCGCCCACGTCATCGCGGAACTCGACAGCGACACCCTCACCGACCAGGCCGAGGAGATGAGCGGACAGGCGGCCGCGGCGCAGCGCGCGCTGCAGAACCTGCTGGACACCGCCGACGAGCACCGGCTGCCGCTGGCCGACGCCTCCCGCCCCTACGGCGTCCTCGTCGTGGAGGCCTCCCGCCTCATGGAGGAGTTCCAGCACACCTGCGACGTCCTCCAGGACACCGCCGACGCCTGAGCGCCGCTCCCACCGCGCATCAGCGTCGTGGCCCTGGGTACGCGGAGGCCCGGCCTCCGCCACCGCCGGTCACGTGGCGAGGAGCCGCACGGTATGAGCCCCTGGAAGGACCGGGCCCGACCGGCCCCACCCGCACGCTACTCACCCTGGGAGGCGCGGCATGCGCGCTCTGACATGGCAAGGCAAGCGCGACGTACGCATCGAGGAGGTGCCCGACCCCCGGATCGAGAAGCCCGACGACATCGTCGTCCAGGTCACCTCGACCGGTATCTGCGGCTCCGACCTCCACCTGTACGAGGTCCTCGGCCCGTTCCTCGACCCGGGCGACATCCTGGGACACGAGACGATGGGCGTCGTCGCGGAGGTGGGCCCCGAGGTCACCCAGGTCGCCGTGGGGGACCGGGTCGTGATCCCCTTCAACGTCTCCTGCAACACCTGCTGGATGTGCAAGCAGGGCCTCCACTCGCAGTGCGAGACCACCCAGGTGCGCTCCATGGGCAGCGGAGCCGCCCTCTTCGGCTACACCAAGCTGTACGGGCAGGTCCCCGGCGGCCAGGCCGAGTTCCTGCGCGTGCCCTTCGGCAACACCCTGCCGATCAAGGTGCCGGAGGGCCCCTCGGACGACCGGTTCGTCTACCTGTCCGACGTACTGCCCACCGCCTGGCAGGCCGTGGAGTACGCCGCGATCCCGCCGGGCGGCAGCGTGACCGTCCTGGGCCTCGGCCCCATCGGCGACATGGCCGCCCGCATCGCCCGGCTGCGCGGCGCCGAGCTGGTCATCGGGGTCGACCTCGTGGACACCCGGCTCGAACGCGCCCGGCGCAACGGCTTCACCGTCCTGGACCTGCGCCGGCACAAGAAGGACCTCGGCGACGCGGTACGCGACCTCACCCAGGGCCGGGGCACGGACGCGGTGATCGACGCGGTCGGGCTCGAAGCCCACGGCTCACCCACCGCCCAGGCGGCACAGTGGGCCACGGGCCTCCTCCCGGACAAGCTCGCCCGGCCCCTGATGGAGAACGCGGGCATCGACCGCGTCGGCGCCCTGCTGGCCGGGATCGACGTGGTACGCCGCGGCGGCACGCTCTCCATCAGCGGTGTCTACGGCGGCGCCGCGAGCCCGCTGCCGCTGCTGACCATGTTCGACAAGCAGCTTCAGGTGCGCATGGGCCAGGCCAACGTCTGGCGCTGGGTCGAGGACATCCTGCCGCACCTCACCGACGACGACCCGCTGGGCGTCGACGGATTCGCCACGCACCACCTGCCGCTGGCCGAGGGCCCGGCCGCGTACGCGACGTTCCAGGCCAAGGAGGACGGCATGGTGAAGACGCTCCTGCAGCCATGACCGCCGGGCCGGGCGCCGCGGCCGCACGGCCCCAGGTGTAGGAACGGCCGTCGCGGGCACTTCGTCCCGCAAGCCGACACCTGTCCCTCCCACCTCCCGCGCCGCTCACGATGCGTAGCCCTTCGAGTGGTCATCGGCGGCGGCGCGGCGGAGGGTGGAGGGGCAGGCGTCGCTGTCCCGAGGAACCGGAACGAAGCAGGGCGAGGCACCGATGACCACACATGCCCGGGCAAGACAGCCGCACCAGCCGCCCCAGGTCCGCCCGCGGCTGCTGGCCCCGCGCGGCGTCTACGCACCCCAGTACGACACCGACCTCCTGCTCCGCGCCCTCGGCGAGGAGCAGGTGGGGCCGCGGACCGACGTGCTCGACCTGGGCACCGGCACGGGAGCGCTCGCCGTGGCGGCCGCGCGGCTCGGTGCCCGCGTCACCGCCGTCGACCGCTCCTGGCGGGCCGTGTGGACGGCGCGCCTGAACGCCCGGATCAACCGCACCACGGTCACGGTCCGCCATGGCGACCTCTGCGCGTCGTTCACCCCGGGCTCGTTCGACCTGATCGTCAGCAATCCGCCCTACGTGCCCGCCCCGTCCCCGCTCGTGCCCCGCACCGGCCCCGCCCGGGCCTGGGACGGCGGGCTCGACGGCCGCGCCGTGGTCGACCGCGTCTGCGACGCCGCCCCGCGGGCGCTGCGCCCCGGCGGCGTCCTGCTGATGGTCCACTCCGCGCTGTGCGACGCGTCCGCGAGCCTGCGCCGCCTGACCGGCCTCGGCATGGACGCGGCGGTGATCGACAAGGCCCACGTGCCGTTCGGGCCGGTGCTGCGCGAGCGCCGCGACTGGCTGTGCGAGCAGGGGCTGATGGACGCCGACGCCACGCTGGAGGAGCTGGTGGTGATCCGTGCCGAACTCCGCTGACCGCCCGCGCCGCGTCACCGTCGACCGCGAGGGCCCCCTCCTGATCGAGGGGCCGGTCGAGGTGACCGCCGGCGACGGCACCACCCATGTGTCCCGCCGGTTCCAGGCGGCGATCTGCACCTGCCGCCGCAGCCGCACCTTCCCCTGGTGCGACACCAGCCACCGCAAGCGCCGGCGGGTCGACGACGAGGCCGCGGCGGACGACGCCGCGGCGAAGGAGAGGGGCGGAGCGTGACCACCATGACGCAGCCGCGGCTGACCCGGCCCGCGCTGCCCGCACCGTGCGGCCCCCTGTCCGGCGCGGTCGTCGCCGCACTGCGGCGCGAGGCGCCGCCGGAGCCCGTCGAGGAGAGCGCCGCGGCCGCCGACCCGTACGGCCGCGACCTCCAGCTGGCGCTGTACGTGCTCTACGAACTGCACTACCAGGGGTTCGGCGGCGTCGACGAGGAGTGGGAGTGGGACCCGCGCATGCTGACCCTGCGGCGCGCGCTGCAACAGCGCTTCCTCGGCGCCCTGCGCACGGACGCGGCGCCCGCGGCCGACGCCGGACAGACCCTCGCGGAGCTGCTGGTGGAGCCCGCCGGGTTCGACGACACCGGCGTCAGCCACCACCTGCAGCGCGACGGTGAGCTGTGGCAGTTCCGGGAGTACGCGGCGCTGCGCTCGCTCTACCACCTCAAGGAGGCGGACCCGCACGCCTGGGTCATCCCCCGGCTGCACGGCCGGGCGAAGGCGGCCATGGTCGCGGTGGAGTACGACGAGTTCGGCGCGGGCCGCGCGGACGAGATCCACGCCGGGCTGTTCGCCGAGCTGATGGCGGACCTCGGCCTGGAGACGGCGTACGGCCACTACCTCGACGCGGCGCCGTCCCAGGCGCTTGCGACGGTCAACCTCATGTCGCTGTTCGGGCTGCACCGCAGCCTGCGCGGCGCCCTGGTGGGGCACTTCGCCTCCGTCGAGATCACCTCCTCGCCCGGCTCGCGCCGCCTCGCGGAAGCACTGCGCCGCCTGGGCGCGGGAGCCGCGGCCCAGCGGTTCTACGACGAGCACGTCGAGGCGGACGCCGTGCACGAGCAGATCGTGCGCCACGAGGTGGTCGGCGGCCTGCTGGAGGCCGAACCCGGCCTCGACGCCGATGTGGCCTTCGGTGTGACCGCCACCGGCTTCCTGGAGGACCGCCTGGCGCGGCTGCTCCTGTCGCGCTGGCGCCGCGGCGAGAGCGCACTGCTCCTCCCGCTTCCCCCGGGCTGAGCGAACCGGCCGAAATCGGCAGGTATGACCTGCGCCGCACGGAGCACACAGAACAAGACAGCACGATGTACGAGAGAAAGGCGCATCATCATGGCTGACACCCAGCTCGACGGCCGTCGTGTCCTGGTCCTCGTCACCAACTACGGGGTCGAGCAGGACGAGCTGCTGGTCCCGCTGAAGAAGCTGCGGGACCAGGGCGCGGACGTCACCGTCGCCGCCCAGTCCACGGACGCGGTGCAGACGCTGGTGGGCGACAAGGACCCGGGCGAGACCGTGCGGCCGGACACCACGATCGACGAGGTGGACCCGGGCGCGTACGACCTGCTCCTGGTTCCCGGCGGCACCCTGAACGTCGACACGCTCCGGCTCGACGAGAAGGCGGTCCGGGCGGCCGCGTCCTTCGCCGGCTCGGGGCGGCCGATCGCCGCGATCTGCCACGGCCCCTGGCTGCTGGTGGAGGCGGACGTCCTCCGGGACAAGACGCTGACCTCGTATCCCTCGCTGAAGACCGACATCCGCAACGCGGGCGCCAAGGAGTGGGTGGACGAGCCCGCCAAGCGCTGCACCGCGGCCGGCTACCCGCTGATCACCTCGCGCACGCCGAAGGACCTCGACGACTTCGTGGGCGCGATCGACGAGGTGCTCAGCGCCTCCTGACCCCCGCACCGAACCGACCCAGAGGGAGCCCCATGAGCGCACGCGCGGCCGTCTTCGACGTGGACGGCACTCTCGCCGACACCAATCATCTGCACACCGTGTGCTGGTGGGAGGCGCTGCGGCAGGCGGGCCACCGGGTGCCGATGGTCTCGGTCCTCGGCGCCATCGGCCTCGGCTCCGCCGATCTGCTGGACCACCTGCTCGGCAAGGACCGCGACCGTGACGGGGACGACGCGCTCAGCGCGGCGCACAAGACGCTCTACGCCACCTGGTTCGAGCGCCTCGTCCCCGTCGACGGCGCCGCCGAGCTGCTGCGCCGCCTGCACGCCGACGGCTGGGCCGTCGTGCTCGCCACCTCGGCGAACGGCTCCGAGCTGGAGGCGCTGCGCGCCGCCATCGACGCGGACGACGCGATCACCGCGACCGCGAGCGCCGACGACGTCTCCGAGGGCAAACCGGCCGCGGAGCCGGTGCGCCACGCGCTGGAGCTGGTGGGCGCGGACGCCGCCGGCAGCGTCTTCGTCGGCGACTCGGTCTGGGACATGCAGGCGGCACGGCGCGCCGGCGTCGTCCCCGTGGGCGTCCTCAGCGGCGGCCTGAGCCGGGCGCAGCTGACCGAGGCCGGTGCGGCGGAGATCTATGCCGACACCGCCGAACTGCTGGGCGCATTGGAGCGCAGCGCCTTCCACCGGGTCTGAGGCGGTTTGCTCGGCGGCTGACGGGACACCCGGCGACTCCGGGCACGACGTGAGAGAGGCCGGTGGGACGAAATGGTGGATCGCTTCGCTGTGGAGCAGTCGGTCTTCGAGGCTGCCGAGGGCGACCCGGCCCGCCTGCCCCGGCGGCTGTGCGAGGCCGTGCGCGCGAGCGTGTCGATGGACGCCGCCACGCTCTCGCTCTTCACCGACACCCCCCACCGCCAGCTGCTCTGCGCGACCAGTGAGGCGGCCCTGCGGCTCGAGAAGCTCCAGTTCGGGCTGGGGGAGGGGCCGTGTGTCACGGCCGCGCGGACCGGCGAGAAGGTGGTCGTCAACGACCTGCACCAGGATCTGACCGGCTGGCCCGTCTTCGGCCCCTGCGCCCAGGACACGCTGCCCGACGTCGGCGCGATCTACGCCTTCCCGCTGCGTCTCGACGCCCGGCGCACGCTCGGCGCCGTCGACGTGCTGTGCCACCGGGCGCTCGACCCCGACCCGGACGTCATCGAGAAGGGCGTCATAGCCGCCCACGCGGCGAGCCAGGCCCTGCTGCGCACCTACCAGGAGACGGTCGAGCAGGGCGAGCTGCCCCTGTGGGAGCCCGTCGACATCCTCGACTCCTACTGGGGCCCGACCCACGCGGCCGTCGGCGTCCTCGTCGTCCAGCTGGACATCACGGCCGAGGAGGCGCTCAGCCGCATGCGGGCACGCGCCTTCGGCACCGACCGCCCGCTGCCGGAGGTCGCGGACGACATCCTCACGGACCCGTCGGGCTGGTGCGCGGCCGCCGCGAGCTGAGCGGCGTCCGATACGCAGGGCCCGCCCTCAGGCAGCCGCCCCGACGGGCGGTGCCGTCTGCGTCGCGTCCAGTTCGGCGCGGAAGGCGACGACCGCCTCGCCCGCACCCTTGAGGCCGATCCGCGTGAACTCCGCCTCCAGCTCGGCCAGTTCGGTCAGCGTCTCGCCGCGGGCGCGCCCCAGCCGGGCCCGCGCCTTGGTGAGTCCGAGCCGGGCGAGCGCCGCCCCGCGCTTCTCCTGCATCGCCTCGAACTCCGACAGCGCCAGCCCGTACGTGACGCGGGCGGCCTCGTACCATCCGGCGCGGTAGAGGATGTTGCCGCGCATCTTGTGGTTGTAGGCGAGCGCGCCGGCCAGATCCATCTCCCGGCAGATGACCTCGGCCTCGGTGAGCAGGGCCAGCGCCCGGTCCGCCGCGCCGCGCAGGGACAGCACGTCGGCCACTCCGCGCAGCGACCAGGCGCGTCCCCGGGCGTCGTCCGCCTCGGTGGCGATGCGCACGGACTCCTCGAAGAGTTCGAGGGCCCGGTCGTAGGCGCCCGTGTTGCGGTGCATCTGGGCGATCCCGGACATCGCCCAGACCATGTGCCGGGCCTCGCCGTGCGCCCGGCCCTGCTCCAGGAGCTGTTCGTGCAGCTCGGCGACGGCAGTGTAGTCGCCCTGGATGCGGCCGGTCTCGGCAAGCCCCGCGAGAGAGTAGCCGTGGGCGAGCCGGTCGCCGCTGCCGGCGGCGAGCGTGACGGCCCAGGTCAGCAGGCGACGAGCCAGAGGGAGCGCGCCGCACTGGCGGGCCAGCGTGCCCCCGCTCCACAGGGCCCAGGCCATGGCGGCCTCGTCCCCGGCGGTGCGCGCGCTGCGGTAGCTCAGCCGCCAGGCGGCCCGCGCGTCCGCGACCCAGCCGAGCCGGCGGTGGGCCTCCGCCACCGCCAGGGCGGCGCGGGCTCTGTCCGCCTCCGTGACCGCGTCGGTGAGCGCGCGCTCCGCGGCGGCCAGGACGTCCTCGTACGAGGAGTTCACCCCGAGTTCCGCACGCAGCTCACCTTGGTATTCGGGCGCGAACGCCTTGCCGTACATCGTTTCGTGGCCTCTCGGTCAACACCGTGTTCCGCCCACGAACGTACGGGGGCGGACGGGTGCCCCGAATCCCTCCGCATAGGGGTCGTGCCGTACGACTGAAGTGCTACGCCGCGGGGCGAGATCCTCTCCGGGGCGTACGGGACACCTGGGGCCGCGGTCACCGCCCGGGGCGGGCGGGGCGCGGGAAGCTCCAGGTCAATCGGGACGTATCTGCTGTTTCTGCCTGCGCGGGCCGGGTACCCCGAACAGCGAGAAGAGGGCGGAACGACAGGTTCCGCCACACCCCTCGGCAGTTGTTCTGGAGATGTCATGGCGGACCAGCGGAAGAGCTCATTCGCGACAGTCGACCCCTTCACCGGCAAGACGCTCGCGGAGTTCCCGGCCCTGGAGGGCGCGGAGGTCGACGCGCGGCTCGACACCGCGGGAGAGGCCTTCGACGCGTGGCGGCGACGGCCGGTCGCCGAGCGCGCCGCCGTCGTGGGACGCGCGGCCGAGCTCCTGGGGGAACGCAAGGAGCAGCTCGCCCGGACCATCACGACGGAGATGGGCAAGCTCATCGCGGAGGCGCGCGGCGAGGTCGACCTCGCCGCCTCGATCCTGGAGTACTACGCCCGCAAGGGACCGGATTTCGTGGCCCCCGAGCCCCTCGACGTCGACGAGGGCGAGGCGTACCTCGTCAACGAGCCGCTCGGGGTGCTGCTGGGCGTCATGCCGTGGAACTTCCCGCTCTACCAGGTGGTCCGCTTCGCCGGACCGAACCTGGTCCTCGGCAACACCGTGCTGGTCAAGCACGCCGGGATCTGCGCGCAGTCCGCCCTCGCCCTGGAGACCCTGTTCCGCGACGCCGGAGCCCCCGAAGGCGTTTACACGAACCTGTTCGTCAGCCACGAGGACATCGAGCGCGTCATCGACAGCCCGGTCGTCCGCGGCGTCTCGCTGACCGGCAGCGAGGGGGCGGGCGCCCAGGTCGCCGAGCGGGCCGGGCGGAACATGAAGCCGAGCCTGCTGGAGCTGGGCGGCAGCGACGTCTTCATCGTCCTCGACGGCGAGGGGCTCGAGCGCACCGTCGGCGCCGCCGTGGCCGGCCGGATGGCGAACACCGGGCAGAGCTGTGTCGCCGCCAAGCGGTTCATCGTGCTGGAGGACGTCCACGACGACTTCGTCGCCGGGATGCGCCGCGCGTTCGAGGCGCTGGTGCCGGGCGACCCGGCGGACGAGTCGACCACGCTCGGCCCGCTCTCCTCGGAGAAGGCGGCCGCGGAGCTGGCCGACCAGATCCGGGAGACGGTCGAACAGGGCGCGGAGCTGGTCACCGGCGGGCACCGCATCGACCGGCCCGGGGCCTTCGTCGAACCGACGATCCTCACCGGCGTCAAGCCGGGCATGCGCGCCTACGGCGAGGAACTCTTCGGACCGGCCGCCGTGATCTACCGGGTGGCCGACGAGGACGAGGCCGTCGCGCTCGCCAACGACAGCCGGTACGGCCTCGGCGGCTCCGTCTTCTGCGCGGACGTCGAGCGGGGCCGCCGGGTCGCCGAGCGCGTGGAGACCGGCATGGTCTGGGTCAACCACCCCACCTCCACCCAGCCCGACCTGCCCTTCGGCGGCATCAAGCGCTCGGGCTACGGACGCGAGCTCTCCCGGCTCGGGATGCGCGAGTTCGTCAACCGCAAGCTGGTGCGGGTCCTGCCGCCCGACGCCGAACTGCGCGGGATCGCCGGCTGAGCCAGGCCCCCCGCCCCGCCACAGCCCTACCCACAGACCCCCTACCGACATGAGGAGAGCACCGTGACCGCAGTACCGAACATCGCCCTCAACAACGGCAGCCAGATCCCCCAGCTCGGCTTCGGCACCTTCCAGATCCCGCCGGAGGAGACCCGGGAGACGACGCTGGCGGCCCTGGAGGCCGGCTACCGGCACATCGACACGGCGCAGATGTACCGCAACGAGAAGGGGGTCGGCGAGGCGGTCCGGGAGTCCGGGATCGACCGCGGCGACATCTTCGTGACCAGCAAGCTCAACAACGACGCCCACGCGCGCGACGACGCCCTGCGGGCCTTCGACGGCACGATGGAGGCGCTGGGCCTCGACCACCTGGACCTCTTCCTCATCCACTGGCCGGTCCCGGGCAAGGGCGACTTCGTGGAGACCTGGAAGGCCCTGGAGGAGATCTACCGCTCGGGCCGCGCCAAGGCGATCGGCGTCTCCAATTTCCAGCCCCACCACCTGCGCCGGCTGCTGCAGAACACCGACGTGGTGCCCGCCGTCAACCAGATCGAGGTGCACCCCTACCTCACCCAGGACGAGGCCCGCGCCTTCGGCGCCGAGCACGCCATCGCCACCGAGGCCTGGTCGCCCATCGCCCAGGGTAAGGTGCTCGACGACCCGACCATCAACCGCATCGCGCAGGCGGCAGGCAAGTCGCCCGCCCAGGTCACGCTCCGCTGGCACCTCCAGCGCGGCGACATCGTCTTCCCCAAGTCCTCCACCCACAAGAGGATCAAGGAGAACTTCGACGTCTTCGACTTCGAGCTCAGCGAGGGCGACATCGGGGAGATCTCCGCGCTCAACCGCGACGAGCGCACCGGGCCCGACCCGGACGCCTTCACCGGCTGACCGCCGCGCCGCCACCACGACCGGCGGCACCCCCCCGAGAGCATCACCACGAGCCCCCCGAGAGGCCCGGTCCACGGACCGGGCCTTTCGCGTGTCCGGGGTGCCCGGCCTGCCCTTCAATGTCCGGAAATAGGGCCCAGAAGGTGAGCCCACCCATAGGAGCCACGTCACATGCGAAGGGCGGTAGTAGTGCGGGGAGCGCCGGGGCCGTGTCCTGGAGCCGTCGCCGCGGGGATCAACCGGACTTTCTTCGTAATGCGGTAGTACGTCACATTCTTGCGTCGCCTTCCCGGCGTCGCTAACTCTTGCAGTCGTCCCCGGTTCGCCGAGTCCACTCCGGCAGAACCCCACGCACCGCATTGGAGTCACCCCCGCATGTCGATCGCCCTGACGCACACGAGCGCCACCGCCGACCGCACCGCCCGCCTCCGCAAGGTCTCCTTCTCCGGCATAGCCACCGCCGGCGCCGTCGCCGCGGCCCTCACGCTGGTCCCCACCACCGCTCACGCCGTGCCCGCCGAGGCGCCCGCCAAGGCCGCGACCTCCGCCCCGGCCACGAAGAAGGCCGCCGCCCCGGCCACCAAGCCGGCCGCCGCCCCGGCCAAGAAGAGCTACGCGAACAACCTCGACGGCTGGATCCGCCAGTCCCTCGACATCATGAAGGCCAAGGGCATCCCCGGCTCCTACGAGGGCCTGCACCGCAACATCATGCGGGAGTCCTCCGGCAACCCGAACGCCCAGAACAACTGGGACATCAACGCCCGCAACGGCATCCCCTCCAAGGGCCTGCTCCAGGTCATCCAGCCGACGTTCGACCGCTTCCACGTCTCGGGCACCGCGAACAGCCTGACCGACCCGGTCGCCAACATCACCGCGGCCGCCAACTACGCCGCCCACCGCTACGGCTCGATCGACAACGTGAACTCGGCGTACTGAGCACCCCGGCCGACGACGAAGGGCCACGCATGCCGCGCATGAGCGGAGACGAGCACCAGGCGCACCCGGCCGACGGCTCGGCGGCGCCCCCCTACGGACCCGCGCGGGTCCGCCGCGCACGGCGCAGCCCGCGCAGCCGGGCCCTGCGGTACCTCACCTGGAGCGCCCTCGGACTGGTCCTGGCGGGCGCGGGCGGTACCGCGTACGCCTGGCAGCACCTCGACGGCAACATCAAGGGCACCGACGTCGACGCCGCCCTCGGCGACGACCGGCCCGGCGCCCAGCACGACGGCTCGATGAACATCCTCCTGCTCGGGTCCGACTCCCGGGCAGGCACCCACGGCCAGTACGGCAAGGGTGTCGCCGGGGCCCGCGCCGACACGGCGATGGTGCTGCACGTCGACAAGAGCCACAAGAAGGCCTCGGTCGTCAGCATCCCGCGCGACACGATGGTCGAGCGCCCCCGGTGCGCGACGGGCCACGGCTCCACCGCGCCGGCCGCCCACGAGGCCATGTTCAACTCGTCCTACGAGGTCGGCGGGCCCGCCTGCACGGTCAAGACGGTCGAGAACATGTCCGGCCTGCGCATGGACCACTACCTCGAGGTCGACTTCGAGGGCTTCCAGAAGCTCATCGACGAACTCGGCGGTGTGGACGTCACCACGCACCGGGCCATCCACGACCCCGCCAGCGGCCTCTCCCTCGACGCGGGCCGGCACACCCTCAAGGGCAAGCAGGCCCTGGAGCTCGTCCGCACCCGGCACGGCGTCGCGGACGGCAGCGACCTGGGCCGCATCCAGCTCCAGCAGGCGTTCATGAAGGCCCTGATCCACCGCGCGGACACCGTCGACCCGCTCGGCCACCCCGGCAAGGCCTACGACCTGGCCGACACCGCGACCAAGACCATCAGCGCCGACTCCGGCCTCGCCTCCACCGACAAGCTCCTGGGCCTCGGCAAGGACCTGAAGGGCATCAGCCCCGCTCGCACCGACATGGTCACCCTGCCGGTCACCTACGACGCCCAGGACGCCGGCCGCGTCCTGCCGCTCGAGACGGCCTCGCACCGCGTCTGGGACGCGCTGCGCCACGACCGGCCCGTCCCCGCGTCGGCGACCCATGACTCGGTCGCCGCCCGGACCGATTCGCCCGTGTCGGCGTCCTCCTGACCCTGACCCGGCTCGCCACCACATTCGCCTGCTAGAACCGGCCCCCGGTGGGGTACAAGGCCCCGACAGGCGTGCTCGCTACTTTGTTGGGACGGTATGAATGCGCAGTGTCGGTGTGGAAGAGGAGCTGCTGCTCGTCGACGGCGAGAGCGGTGAGGCGCGGGCGCTGTCGCACGCCGTCCTGGCGATGGCGGCACGCGAGGACAAGAGCGACGACGACGCCTTCGAGGCGGAACTCCACCGCCAGCAGCTGGAGTTCGCCACCAGCCCGCACACGGACATGACGGACCTCGCGCGGGAGATCGTCCAGTGGCGGGCGCAGGCGGCCCGGCACGCGCGGACCCTGGGCGCCGAGATCGCCGCACTGGCCACCTCCCCGCTTCCGGTCAGCCCCACGGTCGGAACCGGCGAGCGCTACCAGTGGCTGGAGGAGCAGTTCGGCCTGACCACGCAGGAACAGCTCACCTGCGGCTGCCACGTCCACGTCCACGTCGAGTCCGACGAAGAGGGCGTGGGAGTCCTCAACCGGATCCGGCCCTGGCTCTCCGTGCTGCTCGCCCTGAGCGCCAACTCCCCCTTCTGGCAGGGCCAGGACTCCCGCTACGCCAGCTATCGCAGCCGGGTCTGGGGGCGCTGGCCCTCCGCGGGCCCGGTGGGCGTCTTCGAGGACGCCGCCGCCTACCACGAGCAGATCGAGGCCATGGTCGCGACCGGCGCCCTGCGCGACGACGGCATGATCTACTTCGACGCCCGGCTCTCCGCCGCCCACCCCACCGTCGAGATCCGGGTGGCCGACGTCTGCCTCGAACCGTCCATGACGGTGCTCCTCGCCATGCTGGTGCGCGGCCTCGTCGAGACGGCGGCCCGGCAGTGGCGGGCCGGTGAACCCCCGGCCCCGGTCCCGGTGACCCTGCTGCGGCTCGCGAGCTGGCGCGCGGGCCGCTCCGGTCTCGACGACGACCTGGTGGATCCCGTCACGATGCGCCCCGCCCCGGCGGCGAGGGCCGTCGAGTCCCTCGTCACGCACGTACGGGCGGCACTGGAGGACGCGGGCGACTACGACGAGGTCCGCTCGCGCCTCGACCGGCTCCTGCGCGACGGCAACGGGGCGCGCGTCCAGCGTGAGACCTTCGCCCGCACCGGCAGCCTGCGGGACGTCGTCGCCGAGTGCGTCAAGCGCACCGCCCGCGACGTCTGAACCCCCGGGTCCGCCCGGCGCTCCCGCGCGAGCGCACCGGCCCGCGTCCCGCTCCATAGCCCAACCAGGTCACATTGACGGCCAACCCTCGCCCGCCCGGTGTGCCGGACGCGCCGGACGGGCCCGCCGGACGATGTTGGGGGCCGGTGCGCGGCCGCCGGCGGGTCACCCCGGCGCCGCTCTGGTGCGCGAGCGAGGGAGACCACGATGCCGGAGCTGTTCGTCGACGGGGAGTGGACCGGCGCCGTCCAGGGGGCGCGGCGGGACGTCGTCAACCCCTTCGACGCCACCGTCGTCCAGCAGGTCGACGACGCGGACGCGGCCGACGTGGACCTGGCCGTGGCCGCCGCGCGCCGGGCCTTCGACCGTGGCGGCTGGCCGCGGACAGCCACCCGCGAGCGCGCCGACATCCTGCACACCGTGGCGCGGCTGCTCCTGCGCGACCAGGAGGAGATGGCCCGCGTCGAGTGCCTCGACACCGGCAAGACGCTCGCCGAGGCACGCATCGACATCGAGGACGTCTCGAACGCCTTCCGCTACTTCGCCGAGATCGCCGACAAGGACGGCGGCCGGGTCGTGGACGTCGGCCCCGGCGTGCTCAGCCGCGTCACCTACCACCCCGTCGGCGTCTGCGCGCTCATCGCGCCCTGGAACTACCCGCTGCTCCAGGCCTCCTGGAAGGTCGCCCCCGCCCTGGCCGCGGGCAACACCTTCGTGCTCAAGCCCAGTGAGACGACCCCGCTCTCCACGATCCACCTGATGCGGCTGATCGCCGAGGCGGGAACCCCGGCCGGGGTCGCCAACCTGGTGCTCGGGCCGGGCGCCACCGTCGGCGCCGCCATGGCCGCCCACCCCGACGTCGACCTCGTCTCCTTCACCGGCGGCCTGGCCACGGGGCGCCGGATCATGGAGGCGTGCGCACCGGGCGTGAAGAACCTCGCGCTCGAACTCGGCGGCAAGAACCCCAATGTCGTCTTCGCCGACTGCGACGTCGAAGCGGCCGTGGACCACGCACTCGAAGCCTCCTTCCTCCACTCCGGGCAGGTCTGCTCGGCCGGCTCGCGGCTCCTCGTCGAGGACTGCCTGCACGACCGGTTCGTGGAACGTCTCGCCGCCCGCGCCCGGACCATCCGGCTCGGCAACGGCCTCGACCCGCGCACCGAGAGCGGACCGCTCAGCTCGGCCGAGCACCGGGCGAAGGTCGAGGGGTACCTGGAGGTCGCCCGCGCCGAGGGCGCCCGCCTGGTCTGCGGCGGCGGCCGCCCCGACGACCCCGAGCTCTCCCGCGGCTTCTTCCTGCTGCCCACCATCTACGCCGACTGCGACCGCTCCATGCGCATCGTGCGGGAGGAGGTCTTCGGCCCGGTCGTCACCGTGGAACGCTTCCACGACGAGGACGAGGCGGTGGAGCTGGCCAACGACACCCGCTACGGCCTCGCGGGCGGCGTGTGGACCAACGACGCGAGCCGCGCCCAGCGCGTCGCGGAGCGACTGCGGCACGGCACCGTCTGGATCAACGACTTCCACCCCTACGTGCCGGGCGCCGAATGGGGCGGCTTCGGCCGCTCCGGCTTCGGCCGCGAACTCGGCCCGACCGGCCTGCGCGAGTACCAGGAGGCCAAGCACATCTACCAGAACCTGGACCCGGGCCCCTCCGGCTGGTTCAAGGGCTGACACGGACGGACACGGCGAGCGGACGGGCAGGGCATGGACGACGAGACGACGACCTACGACTACGTGATCATCGGTGGCGGTACGGCCGGATCCGTACTGGCGGCGCGGCTGAGCGAGGACCCGGCCTGCCGGGTCTGCGTGGTGGAGGGCGGCCCGAGCGACGTCGGCGACGACCGCATCCTCAAACTGCGCAACTGGATCAACCTGCTCGGCTCGCAGTTCGACTACGGCTACACCACCGAGGAACAGCCGCGCGGCAACTCCCACATCCTGCACTCCAGGGCCCGCGTCCTCGGCGGCTGTTCCTCGCACAACACGCTGATCAGCTTCCTGCCCTTCCCCGAGGACCTGGAGGAGTGGGTGCGGCTCGGCTGCGCCGGCTGGGACCCCGGGACGATCCTGCCGTACCGGGCCCGGCTGCAGAACACCATCGTCCCCGTCGGCCCCGCCGACCGGAACGCCATCGCGCAGGACTTCGTCACGGCCGCCGCCGGCCGGCTCGGCGTCCCTGTCGTCGAGGACTTCAACGCCCGCCCCTTCGCCGACGGCGCCGGCTTCTTCTCCCTCGCCTACGACCCCGCGACCAACAACCGCTCCTCCGCCTCGGTCGCCTACCTGCACCCCGTCCTGGACCGCCCGAACCTGACGCTGCGCCTGGAGACCTGGGCGCACCGGCTGACGCGGGACAGCGAGGGCCGCTTCACCCGCATCCAGGTCCGCAACCCCGACGGATCGTCGTCGACCCTGGAGGCCGACGCCGAGGTGCTGCTGTGCGCCGGCGCCATCGACACCCCGCGCCTGCTCATGCTCTCCGGCATCGGCCCCGCCGGACACCTGCGCGAGCTGGGCATCGAGGTCGAGGCCGACCTGCCGGGGATCGGCGAGAACCTCCTCGACCACCCCGAGTCCGTGATGGTCTGGGAGACCCGCGGCCCGCTGCCGCCCAACTCCGCGATGGACTCCGACGCCGGGCTCTTCGTGCGCCGCGACAGCGCGAGCGGCCCGCGCCCCGACCTGATGTTCCACTTCTACCAAGTGCCGTTCACGGTCAACACCGAACGCCTCGGCTACCCCGTCCCCGAACACGGCGTCTGCATGACCCCGAACGTGCCGCGCGCCCGCTCCGTCGGCCGCATGTGGCTGCACAGCGCGGACCCGTCCGTCAAACCGGCCCTGGACTTCCGCTACTTCACCGACCCCGAGGGGTACGACGAACGCACCATCGTCGACGGTCTGCGGATCGCCCGCGAGGTCGCCTCGGCCGCCCCGCTGAACGACTGGCTGCTGCGCGAGGTCGCGCCCGGCCCCGGCGTCACCTCGGACGCCGACCTCTCGGAGTACGGACGGCGCGCCGCCCACACCGTCTACCACCCGGCGGGCACCTGCCGGATGGGCGCGGAGGACGACCCGATGGCGGTGGTCGACCCGGAGCTGCGGCTGCGCGGCCACGACGGCGTGCGCATCGTCGACGCGTCGGTCTTCCCGACCATGCCGACCGTCAACCCCATGGTCACCGTGCTGCTCGCCGCCGAGCGCGCCGCCGATCTCATCGCCCCCCGGCCGGCGCCGCGTCCGCCGGCGACGGACGGACCGGGGCGATGACCGTTCCCGCCACACCGGACGGCGCCGCGTCCGCGGACGAGTCCGCCTCGGAGTTCCGCAAGGACATGGGCCCCTGGGCGAACTTCGCCCTCGGCTTCACCTACCTCTCGCCGGTGGTCAGCACCTACACCCTCTTCGGCACCGCGCTCGCCTCCGGCGGCCCGCCGATGATCTGGGCCTTCGTCATGGCGGGCTGCGGGCAGTTCCTCGTCGCCCTGGTCTTCGGCGAGGTCGTCGCGCAGTATCCGGTCGCGGGCGGTGTCTACCCGTGGGCCCGGCGCCTGTGGGGCAAGCGGTGGGCCTGGATGACCGGCTGGATCTACCTGTGGGCGCTGCTCGTGACCATCACCAGCGTCGCGTACGGTGCCGGACCCTACATCGCCATGCTGCTCGGCTTCCGGCCCACCGTGCACACCACGGTGCTCTGCACGGTCGCGCTGATCGTCATCGCCGTGCTCATCAACTACGCCGGTACGAAGGCCCTTTCGTGGGCGGCGCTGATCGGCTTCGGCGCCGAGCTGATCGGCGCCCTCGTCGTCGGCATCATCCTGCTCGTCACCCACCGCTTCCACGGCCTCGGCGTCCTCTTCGACGACTACGGCACCGCCGGCGACGGCTCCTACCTGCCCGTCTTCCTCGGCGCGGCCATCATCGGCTTCTACCAGTACTACGGCTTCGAGGCCTGTGGCGACGTCGCCGAGGAGGTCAAGCACCCCGGCACCGTCATCCCCAAGGCGATGCGCCGCACCATCTACGTCGGCGGGGCGGCCGCCACCTTCACCTGCCTGACGCTGCTGCTCGCCGTCACCGACTACCGTGCCGTGATCTCCGGCGACGACCCCGACCCGGTCGTGCGGATCCTCTTCGACGCGCTGGGCGAGGCGGGCGCCCGCATCGTCATGGGCGTCGTCCTCATCTCCTTCCTGTCCTGCACGATCAGCCTTCAGGCTGCGGCGGGCCGGCTCATCTACTCCTACGCCCGCGACGAGATGATCATCGGCCACCGGCTGCTGCGAAGGTTCTCGCCCTCGCGCGCGGTGCCGCAGTACGCGCTGCTGGTCTCCGCGGTCGTCCCCGCGCTGATCGCCGTCGGCTCCCTGATCTCGGCCGACGCCCTCACCAAGATCGTGTCCTTCGCGATCCTCGGCATCTACACCGCCTTCCAGATGGTCGTCCTCGCGGCGCTGCGGGCCCGCCTCAAGGGCTGGCGGCCGAGCGGCGAGTACCGGCTCGGCCGCTGGGGCCTGCTGGTCAACGCGGGCGCCCTCGCCTACGGGATCTTCGCCATCGTCAACATCGCCTGGCCCCGCACCCCCGAGGCCGCCTGGTTCGACAACTGGATCGTGCTGCTCAGCGGCGGCGTCGTGGTCGCCGTAGGGCTCCTCTACATGGTCACCACCCACCACTACGGACGCAGCGACGCGCCCGCCGACGACGCGGTGCCGAACCAGTAGGACCACGGGGACCGGCACATCGCGGACCGGCATACCAGATACTGCTGCACATGGCAGACAAGAAGGTCACCGCACGCAGGCCGGCGCGGCCGCACCAGGGCACGGAAGAACGGGAGTTACCTCCGCCCGCCCGAGCACTGCTGCCCGGGGCGCTGCGTCCCGCGCTCGCGCCGACCGCCGTAGCCGGCGCGCTGGTGGCCCTCGTGCTCGGCGTCATGTACGCCGGTCACAGCCGGCCCGGCCGGGTGGACCGCTGGCTCGCCGACCCGACGGCGGACGCCATCCGGCCGCCCTGGCGCCGCCTCGCCCTCGCCGTCGACTTCCTGGGCGAGCCCGCCGGAGCGGTGCTGCTGATCGCGGCCGCCGTGGCGGGCTGCCTGTGGCTGCGCCGCCCGCGCGCGGCCGTCCTCGCCGTCGCCGGGCCCGGCCTCGCCGTCCTCACGACCACGCTGGCCAAGTCCCTGGTCGGACGCACCATCCACGGCGAGGACAACCTGTCGTACCCGAGCGGGCACACCGCCTTCCTCAGCGCGTTCGCCTTCGTGGTGGCGCTGGTCGTGGCCGGCCGCGCGCGGTGGCGCCGGACCGGCGCCCTGCTGCTCGTACTCGCCGCCACGCTGGTCGCCGGCGTCGTGATGGGCTGGGCGCAGGTCATGCTGAGCGCGCACTACCCGACCGATGTGCTCGGCGGCTGGTGCACGGCCCTGGCCGTGGTGCCGGCGACCGCTTGGCTCGTCGACCGCGCGGCCGGTCGCGGCCCCGACTCCGCGCGCCCGGACCACGGCTGACGCCGCGTCACCTCGCCTCAGGCCAGGCGGCGGAAGACCGGCCGCACCGGCCGCCCGCCCATCCAGGGCGCGGGGTCACCCGCGTCCAGCGCCTTGCGGTAGACCGCGCAGGCCTGCGCCACCACATCGACGGTGCGGTCGATGTCGGCGTCGTCGAGCGCGCTGCTCACCACGAACGACGGGGCGAGCACCCCGCCCGCGAGCAACTGCCGCAGGAACAGCGTGCGGTACTCCTGCGAGGGCCGCCGGTGTGCGTCGAGGGTGGCGAAGACCAGGTTGCTCGCCCGGCCCCGGACGAGGACGTGGTCGCCGACGCCCATGGCCGCGGCCGCCTCCCGGACCCCGGCCGCCAGCCGCTCGCCGAGGGCGTGCAGCCGCGCGGTGACGCCCTCCTCGGTGTAGGTGCTCTGCACGGCCATCGCGGCCGCCAGCGCGTGCGTCTCGGCCCCGTGCGTCGTCGAGAGCAGGAACACCCGCTCGCCCGCGTGGCGGGTGCCGCCCCGCTCCATCAGGTCGCGGCGCCCGGCCAGCGCGGAGACGGCGAACCCGTTGCCCAGCGCCTTGCCGAACGTGGACAGGTCGGGGACCACGCCGTACAGGCCCTGCGCGCCCGCCTCGGACCAGCGCAGCCCCGTGATCATCTCGTCGAAGACCAGGACGCAGCCGTGCCGGTCGGCCAGCGCGCGCAGCCCTTCGAGGTACCCGGGCGGCGGCTCGGTGTGGGCGGCCGGTTCGAGGATCAGGCAGGCGATGTCGCCCGGGTACCGGGCGAGGAGCGCCTCGGTCGCGGGCAGGTCCCCGTAGGGGAACGCCACCGTGAGGTCGGTGGTCGCCGCCGGGATCCCCGCGGACATCGGCGTGGTGCCGATGAACCAGTCGTCGACGGAGAAGAACGGATGGTCGCCGCAGACGGCCACCCGCGCCCGCCCGGTGACGGCCCGGGCGAGGCGGACCGCGGCGGTGGTGACGTCGGAGCCGTTCTTGGCGAACTTCACCATCTGCGCGGTCGGTACCGTGGCCAGGAACCGCTCCGCGGCCGCCACCTCCACGATCGAGGGCCGCGCGAAGTTGCTGCCGCGGTCCAGCTCGCGCCGCACCGCCTCCACCACCCGGGGGTGGGCGTGGCCGAGGCTGACCGAGCGCAGCCCGGAGCCGTACTCGATGTAGCGGTTGCCGTCGACGTCCCACACGTGGGCGCCGCGGCCGTGGCTGATGACCGGGGCGAGGCCCTCGGGGTACTGGTCGTCGCCCTTGGCGTAGGTGTGCGCACCGCCGGGGATCAGGGCGTGCAGCCGCTCGTTGGCCTGCCGGGAGCGGGGCAGGGCGAACTCTTCGGTGTCCACGTCGGCGTCAGCTCTCTCTCTGCTTCAGGACCTCGGCGAGGCCCGGCGCCCGCCGGTCCCGCTCGGACACCGAGGTGACCGGCAGCGGCCAGGCGATGGCGAGGCCGGGATCGTCGAAGGCGATCGTCACGTCCTCGGCGGGGTCGTGCGGGCGGTCGATCCGGTAGGAGGTGTCGGCGGTCTCGGTCAGCGCCTGGAAGCCGTGCGCGCACCCCGCCGGGATGTACAGCGTCGTCTGCGCCGCGCCGGACAGCTCGAAGGAGGCCCGGCCCAGGTAGGTCGGCGAGTGCTCGCGCAGGTCCACGACGACGTCGAAGACCTTCCCGTACGAGCAGCGCACCAGCTTGGCCTCACCCGCGCCGGAGCGCAGGTGCATCCCGCGCACCACCCCCCGGGCCGAGCGGGACAGGCTGTCCTGGACGAAGGCGGTCGGATCGAGCCCCACCGAGCGGACCACGTCGGCGTCGAACGTGCGGCAGAAGAAGCCGCGTTCGTCCGCGTACGGCGTCGGCTCGAAGAGGTACGCGCCGTCGATCTCCGGGACCGCGGTCGCCTTCATGATGCCTCCTGCGGGGTGTGGACGGGGGCGTCGGTGGCACCGCTCGCCGGGAACAGGGCCGTGCTCAGGGCGGTGAACTGGCGCTGGAGGTGCTCGGCCGCCACCCGGTTCCGCTCGGCCAGGGTCCGCCGCAGCTCGGCGGCGCGCCGCTCCACGGCACGGAACTGGTCGAGCAGCCGGTCGGCGTCGACCTCCCGGGCCGGGTGGCAGTACGCGCCGAGACCCATCTGCGCCATCAGCGCGTCGGACTTGGCCGCGTAGCTCAGGGCCAGGGTCGGTGTGCCGGTCTTCAGCGCGCAGACCAGGTTGTGGTACCGGGTCGCCACCACGACGTCCGCGGCGGCCGTCTCCTTCATCAGGTCGGCGAGCGAGGCCGTCGCGGCGGCGGTGACCAGCGGCGAGTCCACCGCGGCGAGGATCGCCTCGACCACCGGAGCGTCGACCCCGTCGCCGGTGAGCAGCCGGACCTCCCGGCCCTCCTCGGCCAGCGCGCGGACGAACCGGGTCGTCCCGTCCAGGTAGCGCCGGTGGATCTCTGCCGCGCGGGCGCGGTCGTCGTTGCCGCCGTGGAAGGCCATGACGCCGACGCAGACCGGGCCCGGCGCGTCCCCGGGCGGACGCGGCGGCGGGGCCGGCAGGGCGAAGGCGAGATCCGGGTGGACCGTGTCGCGCGCGGTGTCGACGCCCATCTCCCGCATCGCGTCACGCGACAGCGTGTCCCGGTACGAGCGGTACGCGGCCAGCCGCGCCGACCAGCGCACCAGGGCCCGGGTCGCCGGGTCGCCGATCGGTCCCGCGCCGACGCCGACCAGCGCGACCCGGGTGCCGAGAAGACGCCCGCTCGCGCAGAGCAGGAACAGCGCGTACGGGAAACCCCACGGCCGCAGCGGCAGCGTGGCCTCCAGGACGCCCATGCCCGGCACGATCACCACGTCGTGCCGGCGCACCCAGGCCGCGGTGCGGACGGCGTCGACGAGCTTGCCCACGCCCTTGCCGGCGACCGCGCCCGCCCGTGACGCGGTGCGGTACTCCCCGCGGTACCAGTGCAGCCGCGTCGCCCGGATCCCGTACCGGGCGGCCACGGCCCCGGGCCCGCCGCACAGCGCGTCCACGACCGCCCGCGGATGGGCGGTGCGCAGGTAACCGAGCACGGCCTCCAGCGAACCGTCGTTGCCGAG
The DNA here is from genome assembly GCF_040611655.1 of Streptomyces sp. NPDC006552. NCBI lineage: Bacteria > Bacillati > Actinomycetota > Actinomycetes > Kitasatosporales > Streptomycetaceae > Streptomyces > Streptomyces sp. NPDC006552. The sequence goes on along the minus strand of NZ_JBEXOS010000046.1, from coordinate 42,212 downwards.
GTTGCCGGAGCCGAGCAGACCGAACACCCCGACGCGCGCCGGGGCCGTCCGCCGCGTCACGCCTGCCGTCCCTCGCGTCCGGCGACCAGGGTGTCCAGGGAGATCCCGGACGCGGCCGGGTCGACCGGGGCGCGGTCCTCCACCCGCTCACCCGCGCCCGGCCGGGCGCGGCTCGCCATCCACGCGGCGAGATGGCCGTAGCAGGCGCGCCGGTCGGCCACCGAGAGCGGCGCCCGCCGGATCGCCTCGGCGAAACCCCAGACGTACTCGGCGAGCAGCCGCGGCACCGGGTGCAGGGGACCGGCCCGGCGCGGGTCGAGGTTGACGCACCGGGAGCGCAGGGAGGGGTTGGCGCGCTCGGCGCGGGTGGGGTGGTCGCGGCGGAAGTACAGCAGCTCCGGCACCTGGTGGAAGGGGCCGTGCAGGGTGATCTCGGCGACGAAGGTGCGGTCCGCGTGGTGGTAGCTGTCGTGCGGCTTGACCCGGCGCAGCACGTCGGCCCGCAGCACCCCGTAGAAGTCGTCGCCGCCCGGCTCGAAGAGCAGGCTGCGGAACCGCTCGGGTGCCCGCGGCGAATCGGTGGCGAGCGTGTACGCGTAGGGCACCTTCACCTGTCCCGCGCCGTCGATCACCGCCTGGTCGGCGTGGGCGAGGACCACCCCGGGGTGCTCGTCGAGCGCCTCCACGCAGCGCCGCAGCAGGTCACGGGCGTACAGGTCGTCGTGCGAGGCCCACTTGAACAGCTCGCCGCGGCACTGCGTGAACACGTAGTTGTGGTTGGGCGCGGCGCCGATGTTGCGCGGCAGCCGGAGGTAGCGTATGCGGGAGTCCCGCGCCGCGTACTTGCGGCACAGGGACTCGGTCCCGTCGGTCGAGGCGTTGTCGGTGATGACCAGCTCGAAGTCCTCGTAGGTCTGGCCGAGCAGGGCGTCGAGCGATTCGGCGAGGTACTCCTCACCGTTGTAGACGGGCAGGCCGATGCTCAGCCGGGGTTGTGCGGTCATGACGTCCTCACTTCGGGAAGGGTGTTCCGGTGGTGCGCGCGCAGGGCCGACCGCAGTTGCCACCACCACACGGCCGAGCCGCAGGCGGTCGCGCAGGCGACGCCCCAAGCCGAGCCGACCGTGCCGGCCGCGGCCGCGCCGCCGAGCCCGCCGGTGACATAGCAGGCCGAGGCGATCAGCTGGCTGCGCAGACTGCGCCGGGCCGCGCCCAGCGCGCGCAGCCCGGCCGCCGCGCCGGTGCCGAGTCCGGCGCCCGCGACGCCGAGGGTGACCGGCACGATGAGCTGCGAGGCGTGGTCCCAGACGCCGCCGAGCACGAACGTGCCGGCCCGGTCCGGCACCAGCAGCAGCGCCGCGCCCCACAGCAGCGCGGCGGCGGCCTGCCCGCCGCCCAGGAGCAGGCAGAACCGGCCCAGCTGGTGCGGGGCCCGCCGCAGCACCCGTGCCGCCTCCGCCACGGTGACCAGCGAGAGCCCCATCAGGACCGCCATGAACGGGCCGAGCAGGAGTTCGGCACCGCGCACCACGCCTACCGCGCCGACCCCGACGAGCACGCCGAGCCCGTACGCCCGCAGCTGGGCGGCGCCGCTGTTGGTGACGTTCTCGGCCAGGTACCGGGAGCCGAGGTCTCGGTGGTCGCGGAGCCAGGCGCGGGCTCCGGCGAGCCGGGGCACGAGGGCGGACTGGAAGCAGCCGTAGGCCGCGGCCACCGCCGCGGAGCCGCCCCAGGCGAGCACGAAGGCCCCCACGGTGCCGGCGCGGGCCGCCACCACCATGGCCGGGACGAGCGCGACGGCCCACACGACGTCGTTGACGAACGCCTTGCGCCCGGTGCCCGCGGCGAAGAACGCGAACCGCCACGCGTCCTGGAGCAGCAGCCCGGGCAGGACGACGCCGAGGCAGGCGAACGCGGGCCCCACCCGGCCCCCTACGGCGAGCCCGGTGGCCAGGGCGAGCGCGCCGAGGACGAGGCCGACGCCGAGCGCGGTCCCCGACGCGCGGGCCGCCGCCGCGCGCCAGTCCGCGGGCGCCACACCGCTGAACCGCACCACGAGCGGGTCCGTGGCCAGACCGCGCGAGACGTTGAGCACCACGCCGTAGGTGACCCAGGCCAGGCTGAACACGCCGAAGGCGGTCACCCCGAGCGAGCGGGCCACGTAGACCCCCACCACGAAGTTGCTCATGCTGGAGGCCGCCTGGTCGGCCAGGCCCCAGGAGAGCCGGCCGACAAGGGCCCGCCGGGCGGACCCGGCCGGCCTCGTCGGCTTCCCGCCGGCGGTCATCGACGTCATGCCTTGATCAGCCCGGCCCCGTGCAGGGCGTCGGCCGCCGCGGCGACGGTGTCGAACGCGAGCCCGGACCGCTCGGCCACGTCGAGCAGGCTCCGCTCCCCGTCGGAGAGGCTGAGCACCCAGAGCATGGCCAGCTGGGCCTGCTGGGTGTCGCTGCGCCCGCCGAGGGCGTCGTACAGACCCCGCCGGCCCAACTGCGGTTCGCCGTACGGACTCAGGTTGACGTACCGGCGGTTGCGGTCGAGGAGGGCGAACGCCTCGCGGCACACGGCCAGGGTGTCCGCCATCGCCTCCGGGGCGACGAAGGACGGGTCGTCCGCCGAGGTGTGGTACTCCGGGTATCCGGCGTACGGCGTCCGGGTCAGCGAGCCGACACCGAGGTCGAAGCCGGGGGAGCAGTACTGGCGCTCGTCGTACCCGTACGGGGTGAACTCGGTGACCCGGTGCGGGCGCCCCGAGGTGGCGAGGACGTGCCGCAGCACCCGGTCGATCTCCGCGTCACCGCGCCTGCTCTGCTTGTACGTCAGGTCGCCCCGGTCCCCGGCGCAGGCCAGCACCAGACCGTGCTTGACCCGGTCCACCCGCTCCGCGTTCCGGGCCAGCCAGGTGATCGCGCCGATGGTGCCGGGCGCGAAGATGAACCGGTAGGTGTAGTACGGCGTACGCCCGGCCAGCTCCCTGGCCAGGTAGGTCGCCACCGCGATGCCCGCCAGGTTGTCGTTGGCCAGCGACGGATGGCAGGTGTGGCAGGAGACGATCACCTCGTCGCAGACCTGCCCGGGGACCACGTGCTCGGCATAGGTGAGGTGGCCGTCGGCGAGCGTGGAGTCGACGCACACCTCGTACTCGCCCTCCTCCAGCGCGTCCAGCGTCTCCTGGGCCAGGCAGAACCCCCACCGCGGCTGGTAGTAACTGGTGCGGTACGGCACCCAGGACGGGTGGTCCGGCAGGGTGTACAGGTGCTCGCGCAGCTCGGACAGCGGCATCCGCGCCGACACCGGCACGCTGTAGCCGAGCACGTGCAGGCTGGACGCCGCGAAGTCGACGACCCGCTCACCGGCCGCGTTCGCGACGTAGGCGTCCCGGATGTTCCACTCCTGCGGCACCGTCCAGTCGAGCACCTGCGTCCCCGTCGGCACCTCGTGCACCTGGAGCGGGAGGTACTCGCCGACGATGTCCAGGGTGGCGCGCACCCCGTCGCCGGTGATGCTCCGGCACAGCGGGTAGAGCCGCTCCACGAGCGCGTGCATCGCCGCGCCGGCCGCGGTCACCCGCGCCGCCGCAGGGTGGCGTCGACGGCCTTCGCCTCGGTGGCGGCGCGCAGCACGGCGAGCCGGGTGAAGCGCCGCTCGAAGTCCTCCCGGGTCAGGTCGAACTTCCGGTAGGCGTCGGCGAGTTCGACAGCGCCCTGCTTCACCGTCCACGCGCAGTCGAAGCCGGGGATCGCGGCCCGGAACCGGGAGAAGTCCACCCGGTAGGAGCGCGGGTCGGCGCCGTTCTCCCCGGTGATCCGCACCCGGGCGCCGGGCACCGCCTCGGCGACCTGCCCGGCGATCTCGGCGACCGTGACGTTGTTGGTCTCGCTGCCGATGTTGAACGCCCGGTCGTGGACCGCCTCGCGCGGCGCGGTGAGCGCGGCGGCGAAGGCGCGCGCGATGTCGGCGGCGTGCACGAGCGGGCGCCAGGGAGTGCCGTCGGAGAGGACCAGCACCTCGCCGGAGAGGAGCGCGTGGCCCACCAGGTTGTTCAGCACGATGTCGGCGCGCAGCCGCGGGGAGAAGCCGAACGCGGTGGCGTTGCGCAGGTACACCGGGGTGAAGTCGCCGTCCGCCAGCGCGTGCAGGTCGTCCTCGACCCGCACCTTGGACTCGGCGTACGGCGTCACCGGACGCAGCGGGGCGTCCTCGCCGACCAGGTCGCCGCCGCCGGCGGCGCCGTAGACCGAGCACGTGGACGCGTACAGGAAGCGCCGTACGCCCGCCTCGCGGGCCAGCCGGGCCAGGCGCACCGAGGCGTGGTGGTTGATGTCGTAGGTCAGCTCGGGCGCGAGCGAGCCCAGCGGGTCGTTGGAGAGCGCGGCCAGGTGGATCACGGCGCCCACCCCGGACACGTGGTCGGCCGTGACGTCGCGCAGGTCCACCCGGTGCCCTGCGGGGTCCGCGGGCGGCGGGCCGAGGACGCAGTCGGCGAACAGACCGGCGTCGAGACCGACGACTTCGTGTCCGGCGGCCGCGAGCACCGGGGCCATGACGGTGCCCAGGTAGCCCTGGTGTCCGGTGAGCAGTACGCGCAAGGTTCATTCCCCCAGGTCGAGAGTGAGTTTGGTGACGGCGAAGGCTTCGGCGTAGCGGGCGTGGCACTCGATACCGCGGATCCGTGCGAGGCCGAGGAAGGCCTCGCGGTCGTACCAGGGCCGGTGCCGCTGCGAGGGGTAGTGCTCCTGCAGCAGCCGCACCTTCTCCTCGGCGGTCTGCGGCGTCAGCGGCTGGTACGCCGCCATCCGGCCGAGATCGCCGTCCCACTTGACGATCTCGTAGCCGAGCACGAGATGGTCGCGGAAGGCGGTGGGCATCAGCTGGGCCAGGCCCCGGTGGTCCTGGTGCGCGTCGTCGGTGCGCGGCGCGAGGACGAGGTCCGGATCGGTGCGCGCGCGCACCTCCTCGACCGCGGCCTTCGCCTCGTCCCAGTGCACCGGCAACCGGCCGTCCGGCAGCTTGAGCACGGTCAGACGCAGGTCGGCGCCCGGGCAGAAGGCGGCGAGCGCGGCCCGCTCCTCCTGCTCGCGCTCGCCGCCGCCCCCGGAGAGCACCAGCGCGTCGACGCGGATGCCCGGCCGCGCCTGGCAGAGCGTCAGCAGTGTGCCGCCGGCGCCGATGGCGATGTCGTCGCAGTGCGCGCCCACCGCCACGATCCGCTCCAGGCCCCGCGCCCCGAGCCGGATCACGCGCCCACCCCGGCCCGGTCCCGCTCCCACACGGCCCACGGGCGCTCGCCGCGGGCGTAGGCGGCGTCCAGCGCCGCCCGCTCCTTCACCGTGTCGGTCGGCTTCCAGAAACCGCGGTGCTGGTGCGCCACGAGCCGTCCGCTCTTGGCCAGTTCGGCGCAGCCGTCGGCGACCAGGTCCCCGCCCTCGGGGATGTGGTCGAAGACCTCCTGGCGGAGCACGAAGTAGCCGCCGTTCTCCCACAGCGGCAGCTCGCTCACCGCGGTGATGCCGCCGACCAGGCCGTTCTCGCCCAGCTCCACACAGTGGAAGGAGGACTGCGGCGGCACCACCATCATCGACGCGCCCGCGTCGCGCCCGGCGAACTGCTCGATCATCCGCGGCAGCGGGGCGTCGGTGAGCACGTCCGCGTAGTTGGCGAGGAACATCTCGTCGCCGTCCAGGTGGTGGCGGACCCGGCGCAGCCGCTCACCGATGGGCGACTCGATGCCGGTCTGCGCGAACGTGATCGTCCAGTCGGAGATGTCCGTGGAGAGCAGCTCCGTGCGCCCGCCCCGCAGCACGAAGTCGTTCGACGTCGTCTCCTCGTAGTTGAGGAAGAAGTTCTTGATGTGGTGGGCGCCGTAACCCAGGCACAGGATGAACTCCGTGTGCCCGAAGTGCGCGTAGTAGCGCATGACGTGCCAGATCAGCGGGCGCGGCCCGACCATCGCCATCGGCTTGGGCACGTCGTCCGCGGCGCCGCTGCGCATCCGCATTCCGTAACCGCCGCAGAACAGTACGACCTTCATGCTGCGCCCTCTCCAGACGTGGCTTCGACAACGCTCAGTTCCGGTATGGGGAAGACCAGCCGGCCGCCCCAGTCGTGCACGAAGGAGAGCTGCTCGACCAGCTCCTCCCGCAGGTTCCACGGCAGGACGAGGACGTAGTCCGGCCGGTCGGCCTCGATCTGCTCCGGCGGCAGGATCGGGATGCGGGTGCCCGGCGTGTACCTGCCGTGCTTGTACGGGTTGCGGTCGACCGTGTACGCGAGCAGGTCGGGCCGGATGCCGCAGTGGTTGAGCAGGGTGTTGCCCTTGCCCGGGGCGCCGTAGCCGACCACCGTCTCGCCGCGTTCGGCCGCCTCGATGAGGAACTTGAGCAGGTCACGGCGGACCTTGGCCACCCGGGCGGAGAACTCGGTGTACCCGGACAGCTCTTGCAGCCCGGCCGCCTTCTCCCGCGCCAGCACGTCGGCGACCCGCGCGGACGGCTCGCCCGCCGCCTCGGCCGGCCGGGCCCACAGCCGGATGGAACCGCCGTGCGTGGGCAGCAGCTCGACGTCCACAAGCGCCAGTCCGCCGCTGGCCAGCGCCCGGATCGCGGAGGCCACCGTGTAGTACTGGAAGTGCTCGTGGTAGATCGTGTCGTACTGGTTCTGCTCGATCAGGGTCAGCAGGTGCTGCACCTCGATGGAGACCCAGCCGTCGTCGGCGACCAGGGAGCGCAGCCCCTGGGTGAAACCGATGACGTCCGGGATGTGCGCGTACACGTTGTTGGCCACGACCAGGTCCGCCGGGCCGTGCTCGGCGCGGACGGCCGCGCCGGTCTCGGGGGAGAGGAACGCGGTGAGCGTGGGCACCCCCGCGTCCCGCGCCGCCGCACCGACGTTCACCGACGGCTCGACGCCGAGGCAGCGCAGACCGCGCTCCACCACGTGCTTGAGCAGGTACCCGTCGTTGCTCGCGACCTCGACCACGAAGCCGTCCGGGCCGAGGGCCGCCCGCTCCACGGCGTCCGCGACGAACGTGCGCGCGTGCTCCACCCAGGAGGTGGAGAAGGACGAGAAGTACGCGTACTCCTCGAACGTCTCCTCCGGCGTGATCAGCGGCGGGATCTGCGCCAGCCAGCAGTCGGTGCACACCCGCAGGTGCAGCGGGTACGCGGGCTCCGCCAGGTCGAGACGGTCAGCCGCGAGGAAACTCTCGCACGGCGGTGTCGCTCCCAGGTCGACGACGCTCTCCATCGCCGCCGAGCCGCAGAGTCGGCATCGTGTCATCTACTTCCCCCCATTGCTCTCGACCGCCCCGCGATCGCGGTGCGGTACTCCTCCTCCAGGCGCTGCAGGCCGACGGCCGGGCTGAAGCCCCGCTCGTAGCGGCGCCGGGCCGCCCGGCTCATCTCCTGGTTGCGCGCCGGCTCCGCCGTGATCCGGCGCAGACAGGACGCCAGCGAGGCGGCCTCGCCCGGCCGGTGCAGCAACCCGCTCACGCCGTCCTCGACGAGTTCGACGAAGGAGCCGTGCGCCGCTGCGACGGCCGGGACCCCGGCCGCCATCGCCTCCGCGACCACCAGGCCGAAGGTCTCCATCGCCGTCGAGGGAGCCAGCACGGCGACCGACCGCGCCACGGCCTCCTGGCACTGCCGCGGGTCGTACAGGCCGACGTAGCGCACGTCGTCCCGGCCCGCCGCCCAGGCGGACACCGCCCCCTCCAGCGGCCCCGTCCCGGCGATGACGAGCGGCACCCCCACGCCGCCCTCGGCGGCGAGCAGGTCCCACGCGGCCATCAGCAGCCGCACGCCCTTCGCCTCCGCGAGCCGGCCCAGGAAGAGCAGCTGCTCACCCGCGCCCTGACGGACCAGCCCCGGATCGGGCACGAAGTTGTGCTTCACCGCGAGCTTGCCGGCCGGCATCCCGGCCCGCACCAGCACGTCGCGCTGGGCCGCCGAGATGCACAGGAACCGCTCCACCCCGGCCCACCACCGCCGCCGGTTGACCGCCAGGCCGACCGCGAGCGGCACCGTCGCAAGGCGGGATCCGCGGTAGCAGCCGTGCCGGACGGCGGGCAGCGGCACCGTGGTGCCCGCGCACTCGGTGCAGACCCGGCCGTCCCGCTGTAGCGTGCCCGGCGCGCACACCTGGGTGTAATTGTGCAGCGTGGCGACGGCCGGCACCCCGGCGTCGGCACAGGCGGAAAGGACCGCGGGGGACAGCAGCGGGAAGACGTTGTGCACATGGACCACGTCCGGCCGGTCGGCACGCAGCCGCGCGGCCAGCTCCGAGCGGACCGCGGGGTTGAACGGCACGAGCAGCGGCACCGCGGCCTTGCCCGGCAGCGACCGGCCGGCGATGTCGTCGCTGCGCCGCTCGAACCGCCCGACCCGGTGGCCGGCCGCGCGCAGCAGCTCCACCTCCTGGTCGACGACGCGGTTCTCGCCGCTCGGCTGCGCCGAGCCGTAGTGGTTGTGCACCACGAGGACGTGCATGCTCAGGTCACCTCCGAGGTCCGGGCCCAGCGCGGGACACGCCGGCGCGGGAGCGCGGGCGCCGGCAGCGGCGTGGCCGGCGCGGCGGGCGCCGCCAGCAACGAGGCGGCCAGGGCGAGATGGAGCAGGTACGGCGAGGCGTCGCCCAGACCGGCTTCGGTGTACGAGGACATCGCGACGTAGCTGATCAGGAAGATGGCACCGGCCCGCGCCGGCGACGGCGGCCGCAGCAGCGCCACCCCGCCGAGCACCACGAACATCGCCGCCACGAGGGCGACCCCGGTCAGGCCCTGCTCGTTGTAGACGGCCAGCCAGCTGTTGTCGATCGGCAGCCCGCCGAACGACTTGTCGCCGAGCCCCGTCCCGAACAGCTGCTCGGCCGTCGAGCGAGGCGCCGCCAGCAGGGCGTCCCAGACCTTGGCGCGGCCGGTGAGACTGCTGAAGTTCTCCTTGCTCTGCCCGCGCAGGAACCACGCCTGCAGCGCGGAGGCGAGCGCCAGCCCGGCCACCGTGGCGACCACCACCGACCAGGCGAAGAAGCGGCGGGCGGCGGCGCTGGTCAGGACCAGCGAGCCGATCGCCAGGAGCAGTCCGACGAGCAGGCCGAGCGTCGCCGTGCGGGTGTGCGTCATGGCGAGCAGGACGAGCGCGACGACGATGATCACCGCGGCGCCGCGCCCGTCGGTCCCGCGGGCGAGGAGGAGCAGCACGGTGAGCCCGATGATCACCGCGGCGTACTGCCCGATCTGCGGCGGGGTGAGCGGCCACAGGGCGCCGACCAGCCGCCCGCCGTACAGCTCGGGCATGGCCGCGCCGGGCGAGATCGCCAGGCCGGCGGCGGCCGTCGCGATCGCCGCGAAGTACATCCGGATGTGGTGGCGCACGAACGTCGTGCTCCCGTCCCACCAGCAGCTCAGCAGCCACAGCGTGGCCACGAAGAGCGCGAGGCGGCAGCAGCGGAACAGCGCACCGAGTCCGGACTCAAGGTGCAGGCTGGAGAGCACGCTCGGCACGAGCAGCAGCGTCAGCAGGAACAGGAAGGCGCTCGGCCGGATCCGCAGCCGCCGGTTGAGGACGAGCGCCAGCGTGAACGCGGCGACCAGCGCGCCCATCGTCACCAGCTGGATCAGGGACCGGGGCAGCGGGACGATGGTCTTCGCCCCGGCGGAGCCGAGCGTGTTCAGGCCCAGCAGCCCCCAGACGACCCCCACCGCCCGCGGGGTGCGCGCCGGTTCGTCGGCCACCTCAACCACCGCCCCGCAGGTCGAAGGTGCTCCCCGTGTCCTGCTGGTACGGCGTGCCCTGCCACTGCACGGAGTCCAGCACCCGGCTCGGGTCGTGCGCGACGAAGTTCCACGTGCCGACGTAGACGTTGTCGTGCCAGCGGTTGTGCTGCCTGCCGGTGATCGCCTCCGCCACCCGCTCACCCTTGTACGGGGACCAGTCCGGGTAGGTGCCGTAGTTGGACAGGAGCCCCATCCGGTCGCACAGCTTCGTGCAGTCGACGACCGCCTTGTCGAGGGCGAAGCGGTTGTCGTGGATGTCCACCCGCTGGGTCTTCCAGCGGCAGTCGTCGTAGAGCGGGGTACGGGCGATCGCCGGCTGCGCGCACCACTTCGCCCGCTTCACCAGCAGCGTGCAGTCACCGGTCGAGGTGTTGGCCGGGCTGTTGCAGAACCGGTCGGCGCCCTCCCACAGGGTGATGCCGTTCCAGTTGTCCTCCAGGACGTTGCCGGACACCTCGATCTTGTCCGTGCGGGCCTCGACGCGGGGCTCGCCGCCGGACTCGGACAGGTAGAGCGTCGCGAACGGGAAGCCGTCGCCGCGCTCGGCGGCCCGGCGGCCCTCCACCCAGTTGTTCCGCCGGATCGTGTTGTCCCGGATGACCGCGTTGTAGCTGATCTCGTAGATCAGCGCGGCACCGTCGTTCTTCTCGATCACGTTGTCCTGGATGCGGAAGTCGTTGTTGTTGGTGTCCGCCCACAGCCCCGTGCCGCGGTTGTCGTGCACCCAGTTGCCGCGCACGTCGGCGCGGTCGACGGCCCAGAACTTGATCCCGCCGGTGCAGCCGCAGCCCTCCTGCCGCCGCTCCCAGTCGCCGGTGTTGTTGCCCACGATCTCGTTGCCCTCGACCACCAGGCCGCGGATGGAGTCGCCGTCCTTGTACGCGTTCATGCCGTACTGCCCGTTGCCGCGCAGGCAGTTGCCGCGCACCTGCTGGCGGGCGCCGGCCATCAGCCCGGCGCCGGAGTTGTACTGGATCGTCGAGTCCTCGATCACCCAGCCGTCGGCGGAGCCGTGGTTGACCACGCCCTCGTTCTGCGGCGCGACGAAACCCTGCACGGTCAGATGGCTCACGCGGACGTCCGGGGCGTCACCGCCGAACGCGTACTGGTTCTTCTTGCGGCCGTCGAGCACCGCGCCGGGCGCACCGAGGTAGCGGTCCCCCTTCTTCGGGATGACCTGCGCGTAGCGGTCCGCTTCGAGCGTGTGCCTGCCCGGCCGGAGCCAGAACGTGGTGTGCGGCGGGTTCTCCCGGGTCTTGGCCGCCAGGTCGTTCACCTTCTTGGGGTCGACCACTACCGCGCCCGGCGGCGGCTTCGCCGGTCCGGCGGCGGGCCCGGCGCACACCCGGGCCGCCGGCCGCGCCCCGGCCGCGGACGCGGAGGCACCGGGCTCCGGCGCGGCATCGTCCGGCGTACCCGTGCTCGTACATCCGGCGACCGCGAGCAACACCAGCGCCGACGGCGCGGCCCAGTTCCGCCACGTGATCCTCACGCGCCCTCCTGGCCGCGGAACCTGAGTACGGTGGTGAACTCCCCGGGCCGCGCGGTGTCGTCGGCCGGGCCGGTGGTACCGGTGCCGATCAGCGTGGTGGCGGGTTCCTTGCGTCCGAAGCCGGGGGAGTACCAGCCGAGCGGCGGGTCGCTCTCGCCGCGGTGCGCACGCCAGTTCAGCTGCGCGGGCAGGTCGAGGACCGCGGAGCGGCCCTCGCCGTCCCGGATCCAGGTGAGCCGGGCCCGGCTGCCCACCAGGTCCGCGGCGACGGCCGGGCCGAGATGGAACGCCAGCCGCACCGGCCGGCCCGGACCCCGCACCTCGTCGACGACCCGCAGCTCCTCGGGCGCGGCGGTCAGCTCCACCCGGCGGCGGTGCACGGACGGCGCGTACCCGTCGTGCTCGGCGCTCCAGCGGGCCGTCCCCCCGTCCAGGGCGCCGCCGGGCTGCGCGGTCAGGACGCGGCTGCCGGCGTGCCGCGTCCACAGGAACGGACCCCCGGCGACGGACTGGTCCCGGCCGTCCAGCTCCAGGGTGTTGTGGCCGAGCGTCGAGCGGAAGTACCGCCGCCACTCGGGCTGCCCGTGGTAGCAGAACGTCCCCGGGTCGGCGAGGAGGTCGACCCCGTCGTGCCGGACCTCCAGGGACAGCGCGTCCGCGTGGGCGTGCGCGGCGATGGAGAGGAAACCGTGCGGTCCGCCGTCGCAGCGGCACCAGAGCCCACCGGGGCCCCGCAGGATCGTCACGCCCGCGTCGGCGAAGTGGGCCGGGCGGGCGGCCGGACGGCTCACGTTCCCGGTCTTGGCGTACGGCAGCAGCAGCGCGGCCAGCAGCGGGGTGCGCACGTCCGTGCCGGTCACCCGCGGCCACCAGGGGAGCCGGCCGAACACGGCCTCGCCGGTGGCCAGGAGCGAGCCCCAGCGGTCGGTGCCCGCCCCGTCCACGACCAGACCGTGCCCGTCGTCCCCGTCGCCCTGGCGCGGCGGCCGCAGCCGGTCGTCGACGACGGCCGCGAGCGCGTCCGTCATCCGCAGCAGGACCAGCCGCACCGTCGTCGGGACCGGCACGCGGGCGGCGTCCGCCTCGGCCAGCGCGGCCAGGCCCAGCTCCAGGACCAGGCCGTGGTACTCACCGGCCTGCTCGCGGTTGAGGCCCGAAGGGAAGGTGTTGCTCCGCAGGTGGCGCTCCAGGGAGCGCAGCGCGTCCGCACGCCACCGCCGCGAGGCGGGGAACCAGTCGAAGGCGCAGGCGGCGGCGAGCTGCCCGGCGGCCTCGGCGACGACGTGGTTGTTGGCCGACGACCCCCGGCTGGGGAACGCGGCCAGCCACCGCTGGTGGTGCCAGATCTGGCGCAGCGCCACCGGATTGGACTCGAAGAGCGCCGCCGCCCCTGGCCAGCCGTCCAGCAGCCGGCGCACCCACACCCACGACAGCAGCCGGATGCCCAGCTCGATGCCGCTGACCCAGTGCACCCCGCGCAGCGGCGGGTTGGCCGACCACCACGACCGCAGGTGCGCCGCCACGCGCTCGGCGTACCGCTCGTCCCCGGTGACCGCGTAGGCGGCGGCCAGGACGGTCAGGTACTGGTGGCGCGAGGGCTCCCAGATCTGCTTGATGTCCCCGACCGCCTCCTCGTCGCGGTAGGGCACGTCGAAGGCGTACCCCGCCGGCGCCCTGCGCCCCGTCCTCGGGTCGTACCACCAGTCCGGATCGGCCAGGTCGTCGCGGACCACGCCGAAGAACTCGGCCTGCCCGCCCAGCAGCCGGTCCGCCGCGGCGACGAGCCGCTCCGCGGCGTCCGCGGGGACCGCCTCGATCGTCCCCGCGGGCAGCAGTGCGGTGAACCGGGCGCCGGTCACGTCCGGGTACTGCGGCCGTGCCGTGTGCCACCGGCGCCGGCGCGCCGTGTCGAGCGCCCGGCCGCCGATCTCCCGCGGCCCCATCCGGGACAGCCGCCGCAGGTACCAGCCCGGGCTCGTCGCGTCCACCGTCATCGGGCGCCCGCCAGCGTCACCGGCGCGCCGGAGGCCAGGCCGCGCCGTACGGCGAGGGTGGCCGCGGTGGTGGCGACGAGCGAGTCCAGCGGCACCGGCATCGGCCCGCCGGACCGCACCGCCCGCACGAACGCGGCCAGTTCGGCGTTCTGGCCCTTGTCCCGGGCCTGCGGCAGCCGGGAGCCGACCACCCGCTTGCGGCGGCCGTCGTACACGGCGGCACGGACGAAGTCGTCGAGCCGCAGCACCTTGCCGTCCGCGACCAGGTCGAGCGTCTCCTTGGGGAAGCTGCCGGGGCCGGTGGTGACGTAGCTGAGCGTGGCGGTGGAGCCGTCCGGGTAGCCGAGGACGATCTGCAGGTCCTCGTTGCCGGCGGAGGCGGTCGCGTAGACCGAGACCGGGTCGGACCCGAGCAGCCAGCTCGCCGTGTCGATGAAGTGCCCGCCCTCGCCCGCGAACCGGGAGCCCTCGGCGCCCTGCTGGAGGTACCAGCTGCCCTGCTGGAGGCGGCCCGCGTTGACCAGGTAGCGCAGGCTCGCCGGACCGGTCCGGGTGCCGAACCGCTGCTTCGCCTCGGTCAGCAGCGGTGCGAAGCGGCGGTTGAAGCCCACTTGCAGCCGGTCGTTGCCGGACTCCTCCACCGCCGCCACCACACCGGCCAGCTCCTCCTCGGTCAGGGCGAGGGGCTTCTCCACGAAGACCGCCTTGCCCGCGAGGAGCGCCTTGCGGGTCAGGTCCGCGTGCGAGCTGTGGCGGGTGACCACGAACACCGCGTCGACGGACGGGTCACCGAGCACGGCGTCCAGGTCGGTGGTCGCCTCCGCGAAGCCGAACTTGCGCTGGGCGTTGGCCGCCGACAGCGCCGTCGTCGTGACGACCGTGGCCAGCTCGACGCCCGCCCGGCCCGTGAGGTGCGGCAGCAGCATCGACGTCGCGTAGTTGCCCGCGCCGACGAACGCGAGGCGGACCGGCGCGGAGGTGGCCCGCACCGGCCGCCGCCGCGCGGGCACCGCGGGCACCGCCACCGTCGGAGCGGGCGCGGGCTCCGTCCCCCCGGGCCGCGCCGGGTAGCGGAACAGCACCGCCACGGCCTTCAACTCGCCGTCCTTGAGGCGCTGATACGTCTGAACGGCGTCGTCGAAGTCCGCGACGTGCGAGACCAGCGGCTCCACGTCGACGCGGCCACGGGCGACCAGATCGAGGAAGCACGCCAGATTGCGGCGCTCGGTCCAGCGCACATAGCCGATCGGGTAGTCGCGGCCCTCCAGCTCGTACTCCGGGTCGTAGCGCCCGGGGCCGTAGGAGCGCGAGAAGCGGACGTCCAGCTCTTTCTCGTAGTACGCGTTCCACGGCAGGTCCAGGCTGCACTTGCCGATGTCGACGACCCGGCCGCGGTCCCGGCTCAGCTCGGCCGCCAGCTCCACCGGCTGGTTGCTGCCACCGCCCGCGGCCAGATACACCTGGTCCACGCCGTGGCCGTCGGTCAGCTCGACGACGGCCGCCTTGACGGCCGTGGACGCGGGGTCGCCGCAGGCCACAGCACCCAGCCGCGCGGCGAGTTCGCAGCGTGCCGGATCCGGGTCGGCCCCGACCACCCGGACCCCCGAGGCCGTCAGGAGCTGCACGACGAGCTGTCCGATCAGCCCGAGGCCGATGACCAGCGCCACCTCGCCGAGCCGCGGGTCACCCTGGCGGACGCCCTGCATCGCGATCGACCCGACGGTCCCGAAGGCCGCGTGGCGCGGCGCGAGGCCGTCCGGCACCGGGGCGTAGAGGTTCGTCGGCACCCAGTTCAGCTCGGCGTGCAACGCGTGCTCGTTGCCGGCGCAGGCCACCAGGTCACCGACCTTCACATCGTCCACGCCGGCGCCCACCTGCTCGACCACGCCGCACAGCGAGTACCCCAGCGGCGTGTAGGAGTCGAGCTTGCCCATCACCTTGCGGTAGGTGGCGGGCACCCCGTTCGTGGCCACGCTCTGCATCACCTTGGCGACCTGGTCGGGGCGCGAGCGGGCCTTGCCCACCATCGACATGCCGGCCTCGGACACCTTCATCAGCTCGGTCCCGGTGGAGATCAGCGAGAAGGCGCTGCGCACCAGGACGCCGCCCGGCTTGCACCCCGGCGCCGGGACGTCGAGCAGCGCCAGTTCGCCGCTCTTGTAGTTCTGCACAACCTGTTTCACCCGAGCTCCTCTTGAGTCCACACCGTCAGCGCCTTCTACGCCGGCCATGCCGTTCACACCGTCCACGCGCTCAGGCCGCCCCGCTCCGGCCGGCGCCGGCGGTCGCGCCGCGGTACCAGTACTCGAGCGTCAGCACATGCCACAGATGCTTGGAGAAGTCCCGCTGCCCGGCCGCGTCCTGCGCGACCATCCGCGCCAGCGCGTCCCGGCGCAGGAACCCGGAGTTGACGAGCACACCGTCCTGCACCACCTCACGCACCAGCGGCGCCAGGTCCCGGCTCATCCAGGCCCGCAGCGGAGCGCTGAAGAGGCCCTTGGGCCGGTACACGATCTCCCGGGGCAGGATCGAGGTGGCCGCCTCCTTGAGCGCGGCCTTGCCCTGCCGGCCGACGATCTTGCGGTCGCCGGGCACGGCGAACGCCGCCTTCACCACCTCCACGTCCACGTACGGCACCCGCACCTCGGTCGACGCGGCCATGCTGGAGCGGTCCGTGTACGCGAGGTTCAGCCCCGGCAGGAACATCCGGGCGTCGCCCAGGCACATACGGTTGACGAAGTCGTCCAGCTCGTTGTCGTGGTAGACGTCCGCGTGCTCGCCCAGCACGTCGTCGACCGTCCCGGCCAGGTCGGGATCGACGAGCGCGAGCAGTTCCCCCCGGTCGTACATGGTGTAGCTGCGCCGGAACGCGGTCTCCTCCGGCAGTTCGGCGAAGGACAGGAACCGCTTGGCGAACCGCACCGAGCGGTAGCCGCGGCGGCTCGTCGCCACCGGCAGCCGGTCCACGGCCCGGTGCAGGCCGCGCCGCACGGGCCGCGGCACCCGCTGGTAGCGCAGCGCCAGCAGGTTGGCCAGGTGCTTGCGGTACCCGGCGAACAGTTCGTCGGCGCCCATCCCAGAGAGCATCACCTTGACCCCGGCCTCCCGGGCGGCCGAGCAGATCAGGAACGTGTTGATCGCGGCCGGGTCGCCGATCGGCTCGTCCAGGTGCTCGGTCATCCGCGGCAGCAGGTCGAGCACGTCGGGGGCGATCTCGATCTCGCGCAGATCCACCCCGAACCGCTCGGCCACCTGCCGGGCGTAGCGCAGGTCGTCGGGCATCGCCTCGAACCGGGCGTCCTCGGCGCGGAACCCGATCGTGTACGCGGAGATGCCCGGCCGGTGCCGGGCGGCCAGCGCGGTCAGCCAGCTGGAGTCGAGGCCGCCGGAGAGGAAGGTGGCCACGGGGACGTCGGAGAGCAGGTGGCGCCGGGTCGACTCCGCCACGACCGCCGCCAGGTCCGGCTGTTCGCCCTGGCGGGCCCGCTCCTGACCCTCGGCGGCGACGGCCTTCAGGTCCCAGTACCGGCCGCGCTCGACCCGCCCGTCGGGCAGACACCGCAGCCAGCTCCCCGGCGGCAGCTTCTCCGCCTCGCGGAACGCGCACCGCGAGTCCGGGACCCAGTAGTAGAGCAGCGACGCCACGAGCGCCGCGGGGTCGACGTCGAGCGAGCCGCCGTTCACCGCGGCGAGCGCCTTCAGCTCGGACGCGAACATCAGGCCGCCGCCGCGCCGCAGCAGGAACAGCGGCTTGATGCCCAACTGGTCGCGCGCCAGCACCAGTTCTCCGGTCCGCTCGTCGAAGATCCCGAACGCGAACATGCCGCGCAGCCGGGGCAGGCACTCCGTGCCCCACCGCCGCCAGGCCTCCAGCACCACCTCGGTGTCGGAGGTGCCCCGGAAGCGCACTCCGGCGGCGGCCAGTTCGGCGCGGAGTTCCGGCGCGTTGTACAGCTCGCCGTTGTACGTGAGCGCGAGACCGTCCGAGACCATCGGCTGGGCGCCGGTCCCGGACAGGTCGATGATGGAGAGCCGGCGGTGCCCTAGGTGCACCTCGCCGTCACCGAGCCGGTGCCCGTACCGGCCCGACCCGTCCGGGCCGCGGTGGGCCAGGATCTCGGTGAGCCGGTCGGTCACGGCCTTCCCGTCCGGCCATCGGTACGTGCCTGCGATGCCACACATGAGCTACCGCGCCTCCTGCTCGTTGTCCCGGACCCGTGCGGCCCCGATCGGCTCCCGCTCCGGCCGCCGCCTGCCCGGACCGCCCGCGGGGGCCGTTCGCTCGCCGTGTCCCCGCAGCGCCATGTTCAGCCCGTCCCACAGCGTGCCGTCGGTCCGGTCGCGCGGGTCGGGGTCGATCAGCACCACGCCGACCACCGGGATGCGCTGGTCCGCGAGCTGCCGTGCCACGGTGTGCAGCCAGGCCGCGCCGGCGTGCCCGGCCCGGACGACGAGCACGGTCCGCGCGCCGAGGTACTGAAGGTCGGTCCAGGCCGTCCCGGGCGCGACCGAGCCGACACCGAGCCGCCGCTCCCGCGGGGAGCGGACCGCGCCGGGCTCACCGCTGACCACCTCCGGGTCGCCCGGTCCCGTCGCGCGCGCGGCGAGCTGCGGGCCCGGCAGGCCGTCGACGACGGTCACCGGACCGTCGGCCCCCAGCACTCTGGCGACGTCGAGGGCGAGCGCGCCGGTGTCGCGCGCGCAGCCGAGTTCCAGCAGCGACAGCGGTTCCGCGGAGCCGCGCGCGGTACGGGCCAGGGTCAGCGCCAGCCGGTCGCGCGCCGCCCGGGTCCGGCGGCGGTGCCACCACCGGCCCGGCCGGTGCGGCAGCTCCGCGATGACCGAGGCGCCCAGGTTCGCGGCGATGTCCCGGCGCAGCACGGGCCGGTCCGCCACCACCGCGCCGACCGCGGCCAGCGCGAGCCCGAGGACGAGCCCGAGGACGAGCCCGATCGCGGCGTCGGTCGCGGCGGCCTTCGCCAGGGAGTGCCGCAGCGCGCGCGGGGCGTCCACGATCTGGGTGCCCGCGATCAGCTGGGGCGTGCCGACCCGCGCCTCTTCGGAGCGCTGGTCGAAGTCGGCGATGCGCGAGGTGAGTTCGGCCCGGCGGGAGAAGAGGGTCTCGATGCCCGCCGCCGCGGCCGGGTCGCTCTCCGGGGAGCGGCCGCCGATCTCCGTGTTGACCTTGGCGAGCTCCTCCCGCATGCGGTCACGCTGGTCCAGCAGGGCCTTGGACTCGGCCTTCGCCGTGTCCCACATCCGCTGCACGTGGTCCGCGACGAACGCGTCCGCCACCGCCTTGGCCCGGGCCACCGCCTGCGCGTCGCTGTCGCCCGTCACCTCGATCCGCAGCAGGTTGTTGGTCACGCCGGTGCCGCGGTAGTCCCGCAGGAAGTCCTCGGGTCTGTCCGCGGAGCCGAGGGCCTTCAGGGCCTTGCCGGCGATCCGCGTGGTGCCCAGCAGCTCGACGTCGGTCCGGATGAGCGTGCCGGTGTCGTTCGGCTGGTCCTCCTTGTGCGCGACCAGCACCGTGGTCACCGCGGTCGGCGCGGGCGGCAGCAGGACCGCCACCGCCGGGCCGACCAGCAGCCCCAGCAGCGCCAGGCAGCCCCACAGGCGGCGCCGCCTGCGCACCGCCACCACGAGCGCGTGCAGGTCGAGGAGCGGGGCGTTCGCGGCGGTCCTGTCCGTCGTCATACCCGGCCTCCCCTCGCGTCGTCGCCCACCGATACGGCGGTCCGGGCGCGGCGCGGCGCCGGGACGGCGGCGGGGGCCGGCCGGGCCCGGACCGGGTCGGCGACGACGACGCCGACGACGTCGTGCCCCGCGTCCGCGCAGGCCTCGGCGACCCCGGAGAGTTCCCCCGTGGTCCAGTTGCCGGCGCTGAGCACGACCAGGGCGCCGGACTCCAGCTCGCGGTCGGGCACCAGCGGTTGCTCGGTGGAGACCTCCGCCACCCGCAGCGCGGGGTACCCCCGTCCCGTGGAGGTGCCGGACGGATCGCCCGCGGCCTCGGAGACGAGCTGCCCGGCCGCCCGGCGGGCGATCTCGTCCCCCTCCGGGACGACGACCAGAAAGCCTCGTGCGGCGGGCAGTTGGGTACGCAGTCGCACGCACACCCGGCGGTAGCGGACCCGGCGGCTGCCCTCGTCGCCGCTGACCCGCGGCGTCGGCAGGTCCCACCGCGTGTCGGCGCCGAGGAGCCGGCGCAGGCGGCTGCGCGCGCCGTGCTCCCGCGGCCGGGGCGTACGCCGCTCCCCGGGCACGTCGACGGTGCCGAGCAGCTCCGAGCCGAGCGCGGCGGCGATCTCCGGACCGGTCCGCGGGCGGCGGTCGACCCGCGCCGCGGCGAGATGGCCGACGACCGCGAGCAGCAGGAAGACCAGCGCCCCGCCGGCGACGAGCTGTGTCCGCGTCGGCGGCGCCTGGCCCGTGGGCCGCGCCGAGGGGCCCATGACGACCATGGTGGCCCTGTCGGTCGCCGGGTCGGCCTGCTCCAGCTTGCGCAGGGACTCCTGGAGC
Organism: Streptomyces sp. NPDC006552; assembly: GCF_040611655.1. Taxonomy (NCBI): domain Bacteria; kingdom Bacillati; phylum Actinomycetota; class Actinomycetes; order Kitasatosporales; family Streptomycetaceae; genus Streptomyces; species Streptomyces sp. NPDC006552. Next base: position 22,432 of record NZ_JBEXOS010000046.1, on the reverse strand, counting down.
GCGGTGCGCAGCTTCTCCAGCTCGGTGCGGGCCTGCACGCTCTCCACGGTCCGCCCGGGATCGGCGGCGTCGGCCAGCTCGCTGATCCGGCGGTTGGTCTGCGCGACCTGCTTGCGCAGCGTCTCGGGCCCCGCCGCCGCCTCGGGGCCGGGGTCGTCGCCCGCGAGCCGGGCGGCGTAGTCGACGAACTGCTGGGCCATGCGGTCGGCGAGCTGTTGCGCCCGCGCCGGCGTGGCGGCCGTGCCCGAAATCTTGATGATGTTCCCGTCCGCCGGTGCGACGCTCACCCGGTCGCGCAGGCCGGGCCCGTCGACACCGGACCACCGCAGCGCGGCGGCGGTGCGGTCGAGCACCTGTGAACTGGTCGCGATCTCCGCCTGGGTGAGCAGTTCGCGCTCCTCCCACTGCCCCGGGAGCAGCACGGAGGCGGTGGTCGTGTAGCTCGGCGGGAACAGCAGCGAAGCGCCGTACCCGACGAGCGCGCCCACCACGACGAGGACGGCGAGCAGCCGTCGGCGCCGGTGGAGAATCCGCCCGACCGTGGCCAGGCGGATGGTGTCGTCACTCAACGCCGCGGCCTCTTCCCGGTCCGTATGAGGTCGCCCGCCGGCACCGGGACACGGCCCCGGCACGCGGCGGTGTAGGCGGCGAGCAGCGACTCCTGGGAGTTGCGCCAGGACAGCTGCCCGCCGATCCGCTCCTGGCCGATCTTGCCCATCTCGGCCCGCTTCGCCGGGTCGTCGAGGAGCTGCGCGATGAGCCCCGCGAACGCCGCCTCGTCATTGGCGGGCGCGTAGACGGCGGCGTCCCCGGCGGAGACGCGCGCCTCCCGCAGGTCGAACGAGACGATCGGCCGGCCCATCGCCATGTACTCCAGGACCTTGTTCATGGTCGACACGTCGTTGAGCGGATTGCGCGGGTCGGGGGAGAGGCACACGTCCGCGGTGGACAGATAGCGCACCAGATCGGCGTCCGGGATGCGGCCGGTGAACTCCACCTGCCCGGCGAGCCCGAGCCGCCCCGCCAGCTCCACCATCGCGTCGTGGGCGTCACCGGAGCCGACGAAGACCGCGTGCCAGTCGTCGCGCCCGATCCCGTCACGCAGCTCGGCGAGTGCCCGCAGGGCGTAGTCCACCCCGTCCTGGGGGCCCATCACGCCGAGGTAGCACAGCAGATGGGGCTTGCCGCGCCGCAACTCGGGCTCGGCGGGCACCGGTTGGAAGCGGTCGGTCTGCGGCGCGCTGCGCACCACGAAGACGTCCTCGGGTCGCTTGCCGCCCCGGCCCACCGCGACGTCCCGGTAGCTCTCGTTCGTGGCGAGCACGATGTCCGCGGCGCGGTAGGTCAGCCGTTCAAGCGCGCGCACTCCGCGGTAGAGCAGGTCCTCGCCCCGGTCGAACCGGGACAGGTACAGCTCGGGCACCAGGTCGTGCTGGTCGAAGACGAACCGCGCGCCGAGCCGCTTGAGCCGCAGCGCCGGCAGGAAGAGCAGGTCCGGCGGGTTGCAGGCGTGGACGACGTGGACCGGGCCGACCTTGCGGGCGAGCCGCGCCGTGTGCCACAGCGCCGCCCCGTACTCCCGCAGGTAGCCGGCGGGTCCTCCGGTGGCCGCGCGCAACGGGTAGCGGTGGATGCGCACCCCGTCGATCTCGGCCTCCGCCTCCGTGTCCCGCTTGCTGCCCCGGGGGCAGATGACGTGGACCTCCCAGCCCGCGTCCCGCAGCGTCGTGCACTCCTGCCACACGCGCCGGTCGAACGGCACCGACAGGTTCTCCACCAGGACCAGCGCGCGCCCGCCGGTCCCGTTCTCGTGCTTCGTTTCACCAGGCAAGGCCCACGTACCCCGGTTCGGTCCGGCGCGTCTCGGCGTCGGGAAGGCGGATGAGATCGATCAGTTCCGGGCCGTCGTGGCCGTGGGGCAGGGCCGCGAGCACGGCCGGGTCCTTGGTCCCGACCAGGCACACCTCGGCGTGAGTGAGCACTTCGCCGACGGAGTCCGCGAGCAGCTGCGCGAGGTGCGGCAGCCGGTTCTCGATGTACTCGCGGTTGGCGCCGAGCAGCCGGGACAGGCTCACGTTGGCGTCGTAGATCTTCAGGTCGTAGCCCTTGCCGAAGAGGCGCTCCGCCAGCTCCACCAGCGGGCTCTCGCGCAGGTCGTCGGTGCCGGGTTTGAAGGAGAGGCCGAACAGGCCCACCCGGCGCCGGCCCGAGCGCTCCACCAGCTCCACCGCCCGTTGCAGATGGGCGGAGTTGGAGGGCAGGACGTGGGAGAGGATGGGCACCGACACGTCGGCCCGCTGCGCCGCGTGGACCAGGCTGCGCAGGTCCTTGGGCAGGCAGGAGCCGCCGAAGGCGAAGCCGGGGCGCAGATAGGCGGGGCTGATGTTCAGCTTGCGGTCGGCGAGGAAGACGTCGATCACCTGGTGCGAGTCGACGCCGAGCGCCTGGCACACCGCGCCCAGCTCGTTGGCGAAGCCGATTTTCAGGCCGTGGAACGCGTTGTCCGCGTACTTGATCGCCTCGGCCGTCGGCACCGGCACCCGGAACACCTCGCCGGGCAGCGTCTCGTACAGGGCCGCGACCACGTCGCCGCTGGCCGGGTCGAGTTCGCCGATGACGGTCTTGGGCGGGTCGAAGAAGTCCCGCACGCTCGTGCCCTCGCGCAGGAACTCCGGGTTGACCGCGACCCCGACGTCGGCGCCGGCCATCCCGCCGACGTGCTTCTCCAGGATCGGCACCAGCAGGTTCAGGCAGGTGCCCGGCAGCATGGTGCTGCGGAAGACGACGGTGTGCCGTCCGCCCCGCTCGGCGAGCACGGCACCGATCTGCTCGGTGACCCGCTCCAGATAGGTGGTGCACAGACTGCCGTTGGCCTCCGAGGGCGTGCCGACGCAGATCAGCGACACCTCGCTGCCCAGGACCGCCTCCCGGACGTCGGCGGTGGCGCGCAGCGCGCCGGTCCCCACGACCTCGGCGATGAGCTCGCCGATGCGCTCCTCGACCACCGGGGCCTTGCCGTCGTTGACCAGGTCGACCTTGACCTGGTTCACGTCCACCCCGATGACCTCGTGCCCCATGCCGGCCAGGCACGCGGCCGACACGCAGCCCACGTAGCCGAGCCCGAACACGCTGACTCTCATGACCCGTTCCTCCCCCCAGGCAGGCCCTCACGGCCTGCGGTCCCCGCGCCGGCGGACCGGTCGGCCCGCCGCCCCCCGCGCATCAGTACGCCCCCTGCCCGTAGACCACCGCACGCAGTGTCTTCCACAAGATCACCGTGTCCAGGGCGAGCGACCAGTCCTCCACGTACCGCAGATCGAGGCGGACCGCCTCGTCCCACGGCAGGTCGCTGCGGCCGCTGATCTGCCACAGGCCGGTGAGGCCGGGCTTGACCAGCAGGCGGCGCCGGATGTCCGGACCGTACGCGGCGGACTCCTCCGGCAGCGGAGGTCTCGGGCCGACGAGCGACATCGATCCGGTCAACACGTTGAACAGCTGCGGGAGTTCGTCGATCGAGTAGCGGCGCAGCACCGCTCCCACCCGGGTCACCCGCGGGTCGCGGCGGAGCTTGAAGAGCAGCCCCGCGCCCTCGTTCACGTCGGCCAGGCCGGCGCGGGCCCGGTGGGCGCCGGTGACCATGGTGCGGAACTTGTAGATGGTGAACTCGTGGCCGTCCTTGCCGACCCGGCGCTGGCTGTAGAGCGCTCCGCCCCGGCTGTCCACCATCACGAGCACCGCGACGGTGACCATGAGCGGGGCGAAGAACAGCAGCAGGAACGCCGCTCCCAGCCGGTCGACGATCCCCTTGACGGCCCGGCGGCCCCCGGTGAAGGTCGGCATGCTGACCCGCAGCAGGGGTATCCCGAGGACCGCGTCGACGTGCAGCCGGGGCCCCGCGACCTCCATGAGGACCGGCGCGACGACCATCTCGGCGTCGCTGCCCTCCAGGTTCCAGGCCAGTCGCTGCAAGGTCTCCGGCGACCAGTGCGGGTCCGGGGTGACCGCGACGACCCGGTAGCCGTCGCGCTGTACGTGGCTGGCGACGTCCGCCAGCGGCCCGACGACCGGCACCCCGTACAGCTGGTCGCCGTCGGGGGCGAGGCCGTCCGTGGTGCAGACCGCGTCCACCCGCCAGCCCAGGTGCGGGAACTTGCGGGCCCGGCTGATCAGGTCGCGCACGGTCTCCACGCTTCCGGCGGCGAGCACCGGCCGCAGGCACTGTCCTTCCTTGCGCTGCTTGTGCAGCCGCAGGCGCAGCAGGTACCGCGCGGTCATGGTGGTGAGCGCGATCGCCGGCAGCGCGACGAATATCCAGAGTTTGATGTTCCGTGAGGTGAGCGCGATTCCGCCGAGTGCCAGCACGACGGCCGCCGTGAACAGCGAGCGGCCGAGCCGGCGGAACTCCTCGGCCCCCTGGCCGAGCACGGCGGGTGCCCAGGACCGGCTCACCGCGAGGGCGGCCAGCACCAGCAGCTCGGTGCCGAAGGCGAGGATGGTCCACTTCTCGTGCCAGTTGGCCGCGTCCCGCGCTCCGAAGAAGCTGCCGATCGAGGTCACCACGACGGCGGTGGTCACCGTGTCGGCGGTGATCACGGTGCGGCGGTACCGCTGTTCCCAGTCGCTTGCCGGACGGCTGAGCGTCGCACTCGCCAGACCCCCGCGCGCCGACGAAAACGGGTCGACTAATTCCCCCTGCACAGGACCCCCCCAGGTCTCAGTGGTCGCACGGGAAGCACCGCCCCCCGTGTCGCGCTGCTCTCTCCCTCGGGAAGTCCCCACTCCCGAGTCGCGCTGTCCTCCCCATCGGGGGCCTCGCCCCCAGACCGGACCTGCCGGCTCCTACAGCGCTGTGCGCACCGCCCTGAGGCGGCGACGGACCCGCCGTCCGGGCGGCCCGGTGTACTCCGCGGACACCTGGCGCCACCCCGGGTGCTCCCCGCACTCGGAGCTGGTCAGGCCCCGAACATCGATCACCCCCACGGCCGGCGGGGGGAGATAACGCTGGCTTTCCCCTGAGGCCGGACCTGTATCTCGATAGCGGTCGCTCCGTCGTCGAACGGCTGAAGCACGGTCAATCTAGACCATCGGCCCCCGGTTGGAGAGAGGGATGTGTGCAATTTGTGCTGAAGATTCGAAGCACTGCCGGTAACCCCCTCGCCGCGCCCCGGGGCTCTGGCCGGTCACATGCCGGGTGACCTGGGAGAACGGGGGTTTTCTGGGGCTCTGGAGACGGCAGTCGAATGGGCGTTCCAGCGGGGGCGGAGGGGGCGCATCCGATTCGCGTATGCGCCCCCGGTGCGGACGGTGCTCCGGCGTACCCTGCCGCCCCGGACCGGACGGCCGGTGCCGCGTGTGGTGCCCAACTCGGGGGCCAGGTAAGGAATTTGAGTCGGTCGGTCGTTATTTTGCGCTCATCTATCTTGAATACCTCGCAGTGGGCCCGCAAGGTTGTCATGCACCCGCCCCCCACGAAAGGCGAGGGACCCATGACCCTGTCACGGCGCAATGTCCTCAAGTCCGCGCTCGCGGGCGGCGCGGTCGCCGCAGCCGGGCTCCCGACGGCGAGCCCCGCGACGGCCGCGTCCCCGCCCGGCGACGTCGTCGGCCGCGTCACCGTCGGCTACCAGGGCTGGTTCGCCTGCCAGGGCGATGCGGCACCCATCGACGGCTGGTGGCACTGGAGCGGCGACTGGGGCCGGCCGCCCGCGCCCGCCAACAACGCCATCCGCAGCTGGCCCGACATGCGCGACTACACCAGCGGTTACCGCACGGCCTACGCCGACCTCGGCGACGGCTCGCCCGCCACCCTCTTCTCCTCGTACGACCAGCAGACCGTCGACACCCATATGCGGTGGCTGCGGGAGAACGCCATCGACACCGTCGCACTCCAGCGCTTCAACCCCAACAGCTCCGAGGGCGCCACGCGCGACGCCATGGCCGCCAAAGTACGCAGCGCGGCCGAGAGCCACGGCCGGAAGTTCTACCTCATGTACGACGCCACCGGCTGGACGAACATGCGCACCGAACTGCCCGCCGACTGGACGCAGAAGATGCGCGCCCACACCGCGTCCCCCGCCTACGCCGTCCAGAACGGCAGACCCGTCGTCGGGATCTGGGGCTTCGGCTTCAACGAGCCCGACAAGGCGTGGCCGGCCGCCGACTGCCTGGAGGTCGTCAACTGGTTCAAGGCGCAGGGCTGTTACGTGATGGGCGGCGTGCCCACCCACTGGCGCTCCGGCATCGAGGACTCCCGGCCGGGCTATCTCGACGTCTACCACGCCTTCGACATGCTCTCGCCCTGGATGGTGGGCCGGATCGGCACTGTGGCGGACACCGACCGCTTTCACACCGACGTCAACACCCCGGACCAGGCCCACTGCGCCGCCCACGGCATCGACTACCAGCCCTGTGTCCTGCCCGGCGACGTCCAGTCGCGCCAGCGCGTCCACGGCGACTTCATGTGGCGCCAGTTCTACAACATGGTCCGCCTCGGCGCCCAGGGCATCTACATCTCCATGTTCGACGAGTACAACGAGGGCAACCAGATCGCCAAGACGGCCGAGAGCGCGGCCCACGTCCCCGCGAACTCCGGCTTCCTGGGCCTGGACGAGGACGGCACCGCCTGCTCCGCCGACTACTACCTGCGCCTCACCGGGGACGGCGGCCGGATGCTCAAGGGCCAGCTGCCGCTCACCCCGGTCCGGCCGACCCCGCCGATGCCGGGCACCACTCCGCCGGCCGCGGGCGACCTCGCCCTGCGCCGGCCGGCCACCGCCTCCGGCTCCACCCAGCTCTACGCGCCGGGCAACGCGGTGGACGGTGACCCCCGCACGTACTGGGAGAGCCGCAACAACGCCTTCCCGCAGTGGTTCCAGGTCGACCTCGGTGCCGCGACGACGCTCCGCCGCCTCGTGCTGTCCCTGCCGCCCGACCCGGCCTGGTCCCGGCGCACCCAGACCCTGTCGGTGCTCGGCAGCACGAACGGCGCCGACTTCACCACGGTGCTCGCCGCCGCGGAGTACCCCTTCGACCCGGCGACGGACAACACCGTGACGCTGTCCCTGCCCGCCCCCACGGTCCGCTACCTACGGCTGCGGTTCACCGCCAACACGGGCTGGCCCGCAGGACAGTTGTCGGCGGTGGAGGTCCGCTCCGACGCGTGAGCGCGCGACCTCGGGCCGCCGCACCGTCATCGGTAGGAGCCCACGTCCAGGGCCGCGCGTATCGTCTTGCCCCGGCCGTCGGTCTCGACGGTGACCGTGTGCGCCAGGTTGTTCACCATCATCCAGCCGAACCCCCCGGGCACGGTGGGATCGTGCGGCCTCAGCTGCGGCGCCCGGGGGCTGGGGTCGCTGACCTCCACCAGCAGGGCGCCGTCCTGGACCCGGGCGCGGAACCGGGTGATGCCTCCGCCGTGCCGCAGCGCGTTCGACGCGAGTTCGCTGGCGATCAGCAGCGCGTCCTCACGCAGCCGGCGCGTCTGCCCGGCAGTGAGCTCCGCACTCAGCGCGTTCACGACCCTGCTCGTGTCGGTCCGAGCCTGCGAGCACGTGAAGCGCTCCGTGTGAGATGCCTCCTGAGCACCCACAGGACCTCCTCCAGTGGTGGTCGCGCGCCGGGTTCCGCGAACCGGACCGCCGCGCGGGCCCCTTGTCCGAAATTGTGTCAGGAGCGCGGTGGTTGCGTGGTCGTGTCCAGGTAGAACGCGTCGATGCTCTGCACCGCTCGCTCGAAGTCGTCGAGGTTGACCGGCTTGGTGACATAGGCGTTGGCGTACTGCCGATAGGCTCCCGTCACGTCGTCGGGCGCCGCCGAGGTCGTCAGGACCACGACCGGGATGGTGCGCAGTTCCTCGTCACCCTTGAGGACGGTCAGCAGCTCCCGCCCGTTCATCCGCGGCATGTTGAGGTCCAGGACGATCAGGTCGGGGCGGGTGGAGTGCGGGTCGCGCAGGTACTCCAGAGCGGCGATGCCGTCCTCGACCTGCGTCAGGTTGCGCGCGCCGCGCGCGCTCAGGGCGTCCTGCACCAGCATGGCGTCGGCGAGGTCGTCCTCGACGAGCAGGACGTCATAGGGACGGGTCGTGGTCATCACATGAGCTCCGGGACGGGTTCGGGTCGGCTGGGGCGTGGGAGGGGTGGGAGATCAGATCGGGCCAGCGGTTCCTGGCCCCCTGCCGGGTGATGTTGAGGGCCCGGCCGAGCTGCGGGTAACCGGCTCCGGCAGCCACGGCGTCCTGGGCCGCCTCGTACTCCAGGCGGTCCAGGGCACTTCTCAGCTGCCACACGACGTACAGGCGCGTCAGCGCCTGCGACTGCGCCGTGGCCCGGCCGTCGTCGGCGGGCCGCGGGTCGAGAGCGCGTGGGGTGAGCCGGCGGACCAGGGCGTCGAGCGCGTCGACGGTCAGCTCGACGATCTCCTCCTCGGTCACGGGTAGGGGGAAATGCTTGCCAGGCATGAAGCCCACCTTAGGGATACCGCCCACCGGTCGACAACATGACTTGTCGGATTGCGGTTACAGTATGCACGCCCCGCGCAAGGTAAGGCGGCCCTGACCCATCTCACGAGGAGCGCATCGCATGGCGACCGACGTCCATCACCGACGTCCCGGAACCTCCCGTGCGAGCTGGACGACGCGCCGCTGGCTGCGCGTGAGCGCCACCCTGGCTCTCATCGTGCTCGCCGTCCTCGGCGGGCTCGGTCTCTGGGCGCTGAACCGGACGTCCACCCTCACCGACGAGCTGGTCGACGTGCGCAGCCCGGCGCTCGCGACCTCCGTGCGCCTGGAAGCGGCCCTGGTCAACCAGGAGACCGGCATCCGCGGCTACGGACTCACCGGTGAACGCACCTTCCTGGCGCCCTACCAGGAGGGTTTGGCCGACCAGCGCTCCGCCGTGAGCGGACTGCGGCGCCTGCTCGCGCACGACAGCAAGGGGCAGACGGACCTCGACACCGTCCTGAACGCGTCGGACCGCTGGCAGCGCGGCTACGCGCGACCGGTCGCCGAGACCCCCGCCGGGGCCCCCGCGAAGACCTCCGCACAGCGGACCAACCAGGGCAAGAACACGTTCGACGCACTGCGCAAGGCGATGGCCGTCCAGCAGGAGCACCAGCGCGCCGCCCGCGAGGGCGCCCGGGAAGACCTGCGCAGCGCGGCGCGCCTGCGCGACTCCATCCTCCTCAGTATCGGCGCCGTCATCCTGCTGCTCACGGTCCTGGTCTTCGAGGGCCTGCGGCGGGGTATCACCACACCACTGGCCAAGCTGGGCGCCGACGCCCGCGCCGTCTCCGGCGGCGCCTTCGAGCACCCCGTCGCCGCCACCGGACCGGCGGACCTGCGTCAGCTCGGTGCGGACATGGAAGCCATGCGCCGCCGCCTGCTGGACGAACTGGCGTTCGCCGAAGAGGCCCGGCACCGGCTCGACGACCAGGCCGCCGACCTGCGCCGCTCCAACTCCGAGCTCGAGCAGTTCGCCTACGTCGCCTCGCACGACCTGCAGGAACCGCTGCGCAAGGTCTCCAGCTTCACCCAGCTCCTGCAGCGCCGGTACGCGGGTCAGCTCGACGAGCGCGCCGACCAGTACATCGGGTTCGCCGTGGACGGCGCGAACCGGATGCAGAAGCTCATCAACGACCTCCTGGAGTTCTCGCGCGTGGGCCGCGTCCACAACGACCACCGCGAGGTCGACCTGGAGGAGGTCGTCGGCCAGACGCTCGACGCGCTGAGCGTCTCCATCGAGGAGTCCAAGGCCCGCATCGTCCGCGACCCGCTCCCCACCGTGACCGGGGACGCCACCCAGCTCGGCATCCTCTGGCAGAACCTCATCGCCAACGCCGTGAAGTTCCGCCACGCCGACCGGGCCCCCGAGATCACGATCGAGGCGGTCCGCGACGGCGCCCTGTGGCGCTTCGCGGTGAGCGACAACGGCATCGGCATCGCCGCCGAGTTCGCGGAGAAGGTGTTCGTCATCTTCCAGCGCCTGCACACCAAGGACGCCTATCCGGGAAGCGGCATCGGCCTCGCCATGTGCAAGAAGATCACCGAGTTCCACGGCGGCACCATCGGCGTCGACCCGGACCACGCGCCGGGCACCCGCATCGTCTTCACCCTCGCCGCCGCGGAGCCCGTACGGCAGCCGGACGCCCTCGAGAGCGCGGCCGCGCGATGACCAGCCCCGGACCCGACAGACCCGTCCGGATCGTCCTCGTCGAGGACGACGACGGCGACGCCCTCCTGGTGGAGGAGCTGCTGATCGACACCGGGATGCGGTACGAACTGATCCGGTGCAGCACCCTGGCCGAGGTCCGCACCGAGCCGACGGTGCACGCCGCGGACTGCATCCTGCTCGACCTGCACCTGCCCGACACCAGCGGGATCGGCGCGGTCGAAGCGGTCAAGGAGACCGTGCCCGACGCCGCGATCATCGTCCTGACCGGACTGGCCGAATCCCAGGCCGGCAGCGAGGCGGTGGCCGCCGGCGCGCAGGACTACCTGGTCAAGGGCCAGGTCGCCCCGGACCTGCTGCACCGGGCCGTGCGCTACGCGGTCCACCGCAAGCAGGCCGAGCGAGCCAGCGCCGACATACGGGCCGGGCGGCTGCGCGCCGAGGAGAACGCCCGCCTCGAACGCGGCCTGCTGCCCCAGCCGATGATCGCCGCCTCCACCATCCGGGCCGTCAGCCGCTACCTGCCCGGCCGCGAGCGGGCCCTACTGGGCGGCGACTTCCTCGACGTCGTGCAGACCCCCGACGGCCAGCTGCACGCCATCGTCGGCGACGTGAGCGGACACGGCCCGGACGCCGCCGCGCTCGGCGTCTGCCTGCGCATCGCCTGGCGCTCCCTCACCCTGGGCGGCCACCGCGCCGAGGATCTGCTGCTGCTCCTGGAGCGGATGCTGGTCGCCGAGCGCACCCAGAGCGACCTGTTCGCGACGGTCACCCTGGCCTGCCTGGACCCGGCGCGGGGCCGCGCGACCCTCTACCTCGCCGGCCACCACGCCCCGCTGCTCACCACCCCGGAGGGCACCTACGAGGTGCCGGCCCGGCACGGCATCGCCCTGGGCATCGCGCCGGGGTACGCGAACTGGCACGCGAGCGAGCTCACGTTGCCGCAGCGCGGAGCGCTGGTGATCTACACGGACGGTCTGGTCGAGGGCCATGAGGGGGAGGAGCCGCAGCGCCTCGGCGTCGAGGGGCTCATCCGGCTGATGGACCGCATCCCCGCGGACGACACCGACACGCACCTCGACGAGCTGATCAGCCAGGTCCGGGCGCTCAACGCGGACCGGCACACCGACGACCTCGCCATCCTGCGGCTGGAATGGAACGGCTTCGGCGCGCTGCCGGACCTGGTCCCGGCCCAGGGCGCCGCACACCCCTCGTCACCGCTGGGGCGGCGCGGCTGACGCCGCGGCCGGGGTGGCGCGGCTGACGCCGTGGCCGCCCCGGCGTCCGGGCAACGCAAACGGGGCCCCACGGAGAGACGATCTCCGCGGAGCCCCGATCCGGCACCGTGCGTCGGGCGTGGCCCGTACGCCGTGCCTAGAAATAGTGTTTGCGTCCGCCGACGGCGCGCCCGGTGGCTCCGAGGATCCACAGGATGGCGCCGACCAGGATGAGAATTCCGCCTATCGTGGTCAGCAGTGACATGCCCACCAGCAGGCCAATGATCAGCAGAATCAGCCCAATGACAATCATCATGAATCCGTTCGTTCGAGTCTTCTGTTCGGCACGTGCTGACCGTTCGCGTCAAGTCCGCCAGCCGTCCCCGTGAGCGTCACGTCGCCGGTCGGCTCACGGGTGAGGCGCGGCCGCCAGGTACGGCAGCTGCCGGTCTTGTTGTTCTGTTGTGCTTCACCCATGTGCCCCGGTCTTCACCGTGCATGCACATCGATTCCAGTGCTCTTGAAGAGCGGCTTCCGGGGCCCCGGCCGGGGCGCTCTACTGTGCGGGGCGGACCACACTTCCCCCGGCGGCCAAGGAGCCCCCGGCAGTGAACGTCGAGATCCAGCCGGACCTACACCGCATCGCCGCGCAGCTCGGAGCGGACGTTCCCTACGCGCTGAAGGCCCTGGCCGGCCAACTGGCCGACGACCCCGACCTGGGCCGGCCCTCGGGGCTGCCCGGCATCCTGACCGTGACGGTGGACGGCACCATGCTCGACGACTGCCCCGACCTGTCCGTCGGGTACATCCGGGAACCGGACCGCATCGAGATCCGCTACCTCACGGCGCGGGCCGCCGCGGAGCCGTCCCGGGACGCCCCCGAACAGAAACCGGCGCGGGACGAGACGCCGCCGACTCCTACGCCGCCCTGGAGGACGAACTCGGCGTCCGTATCACCGTCGAACTCCATGTGCTGTGGCTGTCGACCGCGGGCGACGACGGACGTCATGGCAGGGGTGCCTTCCGGTCTCCGGGCATCGAGAGCGGCTGAAGCAGCTACCTCTGCGGGTGGTCCCGCTATCGCGACGCCCCCTCCCTGGCCACGCGGGACAGGCCCGGCCTGATCGGTCGGACGCTGGTGTGGCGCAGCAGCATCACGGCGGCCCAGGAAGAGAATTCCGAAATGTTTCGATCGAGTCGAAGTGAGCAACAGCCGCGGATGAAACGGTAGTTCGGTAGTGCAGTCTGCGAACTCGCCCTGTTCCTGGCCCTGTTCTCGATCCTCGTCATGCGCTGACGTCTGGGTCGAGGGCTCATCCTGCGGTCTGCCGAAATTCCGCAACTTTCGTTCACGCCACAGAAACTTATTCTGCGGCGAGTATTGACGATCCACCGTCAACACCTCAATCATCCCTGTCTGGGAAAGCGGGTCACGGCCCGAAATGCCGAACGGCGTCGAGCCCTGAACAGGCCGCGCCGCACGGCTCCTTCAGTCCTTCAGTCCGTCCCGATCACGACTTTGGAGGCACACCTATGGGCTCGTACGCCCTTCCCAGACTCTTCGCCCGCCACAAGATCCGCGCTCTGCTACTGGCCCTGTTCGTCAGCGTCCTCGGCGCGGCCACCGCCCTGGCCGGGCCGCCACCGGCACACGCCGCCGAGAACACGCTCGGCGCCGCGGCCGCGCAGAGCGGACGCTACTTCGGCACCGCCATCGCCTCCGGCAAGCTGGGCGACACGGCGTACACCTCGATCGCCGGCCGTGAGTTCTCCATGGTGACGGCCGAGAACGAGATGAAGATCGACGCCACGGAACCGCAGCGCGGCCAGTTCAACTTCTCCGCGGCCGACCGCGTCTACAACTGGGCGGTGCAGAACGGCAAGCAGGTGCGCGGCCACACCCTGGCCTGGCACTCCCAGCAGCCCGGCTGGATGCAGAGCCTCAGCGGCAGCACGCTGCGCCAGGCGATGACCGACCACATCAACGGCGTCATGAGCCACTACAAGGGCAAGATCGCGCAGTGGGACGTCGTGAACGAGGCGTTCGCCGACGGGAGTTCGGGAGCCCGGCGCGACTCCAACCTGCAGCGCACCGGCAACGACTGGATCGAGTCCGCGTTCCGCACCGCGCGCGCCGCCGACCCGGCCGCCAAGCTCTGCTACAACGACTACAACATCGAGAACTGGACCTGGGCCAAGACCCAGGCCGTGTACGCGATGGTCAAGGACTTCAAGCAGCGCGGCGTGCCGATCGACTGCGTCGGCTTCCAGTCGCACTTCAACAGCGGCAGCCCGTACAACAGTAACTTCCGTACGACCTTGCAGAGTTTCGCCGCACTCGGCGTCGACGTGGCGATCACCGAGCTGGACATCCAGGGGGCCTCGGCCGCGACGTACGCCGCGGTGACCAACGACTGCCTGGCCGTCGCGCGCTGCCTCGGCATCACCGTCTGGGGGGTGCGCGACACCGACTCCTGGCGGTCGGGGGACACGCCCCTGTTGTTCAATGGTGACGGCAGCAAGAAGGCGGCCTACACCGCGGTCCTCGACGCCCTGAACGGCGGTACCACCACGCCCCCTTCGGACGCCGGGCCGCTCAAGGGCGCCGGGTCGGGCCGCTGCCTGGACGTCTCGGGCGCGAGTACCGCCGACGGCGCGCAGGTCCAGCTGTGGGACTGCCACGGTGGCGGCAACCAGCAGTGGACGTACACCGCCGCCGGTGAGTTCCGGGTCTACGGCAACAAGTGCCTGGACGCCGCCGGCACCGGCAGCGGCACCAGGATCCAGATCTACAGCTGCTGGGGCGCCGACAACCAGAAATGGCGCCTGGGCTCCGACGGCACCGTCATCGGCGTCCAGTCCGGCCTCTGCCTCGACACCGTCGCGAACGGCACCGCCAACGGCACCCTGATCCAGCTCACCCCTTGCGCGAACGGCGCCAACCAGCGGTGGACCCGCACCTGAGGAAGGCGACCCCCCGATCTCCCGGTGCCCTCGCCGGTCCAGGCTCACCGGGATGCGCCAGGCCCACCGGTCTTACCCCCGGTGGGCCCCGCCATGTTCACCCTCTTGACTCCGCTGGTGCAGACCTTTACGTTCGCCGCACGCGAGGTTCATAAGTGAACCCAGCCTTCAGATACATGAACGTCGAATGTCACAGCGTCGTCTCAGCTGGAGGAACCCCCCCATGATCAGCAGCACCAGAGCCCTGTCCACCGCCACGATCGCCGGTGTCGTCGCCGCCCTCACCCTGCTCGGCGGCCCCAGCGCCGACGCGGCCGACCCCGGCAAGGCACCCGGCGGCAACTTCGATCTGTCCGTGTGGCAGTTGCAGGAGCCCGTCGGCTCGCCCGGGTCGCCGACCACCATCCCCTCGTCGCGGCTCCAGGGCGCGAACGGCTTCCAGGACGCGTACTTCTACACCGACACCCGGGACGGCGCGATGACGTTCTGGGCTCCCGAGAAGGGCGTCACCACCCCCAACTCGAACTACGCCCGGTCCGAGCTGCGGGAGATGAACCGCAGCGGCACCGCCGCCAACTGGTCGCTCAGCGGCAGCCACAAGCTGAACGCGACCCTGCGCGTCGTCTCCGTCACGTCCAACGTGTGTGTCGGCCAGATCCATCTCGGGACCGGCGGCAGCTCCACCAAGCCGCTCGTCGAGCTGTACTACCGGTCGAGCGGCGACATCGTGGTGGGCACCGAGAACTCACCCTCCGGCGGACAGACGACACACACCGTCGGGCACGTGGCGGTCGGCAAGACGTGGAGCTACACCATCGCCGTCTCCGGAGGCGACACACTCGACGTGACAGTCAACGGCAGCACCACGCACTACGCCATCCCGTCGTCGTTCTTCCCGTACAAGCAGTACTTCAAGGCCGGCTCCTACAACCAGTCCTCGTCCAGCAGTACGACCAAGGGCGCGCGCGTCGCCTTCTACGGGCTCGGCGTCGCGCACAGCTGACATCCCCTGCTGCCCCTCGCGGCTCGTCCCTGGTCCCTGGTCCCTTACGGCAGCGCGGTGTCGCCGCTCGTGCGGTGCGCCGCGCTGTCCGCGTCGCGGGCCGGCCGTACCGGGCGCATAATGCGGCCACCGCCGGACCACCGGGAAAGGACCCCGCCGTGACCACTCGCCTCAACCCGTACATCAGCTTCGACGGTGACGCCCGTCAGGCCATGGAGTTCTACCAGGACGCGCTCGGCGGGGAGTTGGCCCTGAACACGTTCGGGGACGCGGGCGCCCCCGGCGCCGAGGTGGCCGCCGACAAGATCATGCACGGCATGCTGGAGACCCCCGCCGGGTTCACCCTCATGGCGGCCGACACACCGCCCGGTATGGAGTACCGGCCCGGCGCCAACATCTCGGTCAGCCTGAGCGGCGACGACGGTGCCGAGCTGCGCGGCTACTGGGAGAAGCTCTCCGCCGGCGGCACCGTCGCCGTTCCGCTGGCCAAGCAGATGTGGGGCGACGTGTTCGGCATGTGCGTCGACCGGTTCGGCATCACGTGGATGGTGAACATCAGCGGCGAGTAGCGGCGCGCCACGGCCTCCGCGCGGCGCGAGCCCTAAACGCCTCGACAACGGCCGCGGTGATCAGGGAGGCTTCGCGCGATGACCAGACTCAGTGATACTCCGCCCGCGTGGGACGAGCGCACCCAGCTCACCACGTTCCTCGACTACGCACGTGACACCGCCCGCGCCAAGTGCCGCGGCGTCTCGGAGGAGAACGCGCGCAAGCCGCTCCTGCCGAACTCACCGCTGATGACCATGAGCGGACTGATCAACCACTTGCGCTGGGTGGAGTACTACTGGTTCCACGTGGTCTTCCTCGGGGAGGAGGACCGGGCCCCCATGACGGACGAGGACCCCGACCGCGAGATGCGGATCGCTGTGGACTTCCCGCTCGCGCAACTGCTCGACGAGTACGCCGAACACAGCGCCCGCTACCGCGAACTGGTCGCCGGTCGCGCCCTGGACGAGCGGGCGGTGGGAACCATCCGCGACGGTGTCCATGTCGACCTGCGCTGGATCCTGCACCACCTCACCGAGGAGACGGCGCGCCACAACGGCCACCTGGACATCCTGCGCGAGCTGCTCGACGGCGCGACCGGCAGCTGACCGCGCGTCCGCCCCTGGACTCCCACGGCGGCTGAGTCCAGGGGCCGGTGACGAATGTCCATGGCTGCCCCCGTCCCCGGCGGACCGCATGCCGCCTCGCACGCCCGGTGTCTCCCGTCGCTCGCTGCGCCCGGCACCGCCACCGCCCTGACCCTCCCCACGGCCGCGTCCGCCGCCGCGAAGACCCCCGAGGTCCTCGTCACCGGGGACCGCACCCGGCCCGCTCCACGCCGACCCGCTCGCGCCCACCCTGTCCGGACCCGGCTACGATCGGCGGGGGCGGGATCAGCCAGAACTGAGCGGGCCGGGGCCGCCGGGCGCCGCCGCGCCGGGGCGCACGGCGGTCAGCTCCCACGCGTCGATGTCCTGATAGCGCCGCGGGCCCGAGTGGCCGCGCACCGTGCTGCCGACCAGGTGCAGGCGCCTGGTCCGCCAGGGGCGCCCGGCGAAGCCGTCGAGGCAGGCGGCCACCGCCGCTATGGACGCGGTGTCGGAGCGGCGGGCGCGGGCCAGCGTGAGGTGGGGACGGAACGGGCGATCGGGGAGGACGATCCCGCCCTCCCCGACCAGCGCCCGGACGGCCGCGGCCAGCTCCCGCAGTCCGTCGAGGTCACCGTCGACGCCGCTCCACAGCACGCGCTCGTCGAAGTGCCCGCTCCCGCGCAGCGTCAGTTCGAGGGCGGGGCGGGCCGCCGCCAGGCCGGCGAGGGGCGGGCGAAGCCGCTGGACCGCCTCGACGGGCAGCTCGCCCAGGAAGGCGAGGGTGATGTGCCAGTCCTCGATGCGGTTCCAGCGCAGACCGGGATGGGCGGCGTAGGCGGGACCCAGCGCCCGCGCCAGCTCGTTCTTCGCCTCGTCGGGCGGGGCGAGGGCGAGGAAGGCGCGCTGGGCGGGGGCGTGGGGCGGTTCGGTCACGGATGCCTTCTTACCGCATCCGCCCGGAGCGGGAAGGTCAGCCCTGCCGGGCGGCGGGCGCCGCGGCCGTCGAGCCGCGGACCACCAGTTCGGGCATGAAGACGAACTCGGTGTGCGGCGCGGGCGTGCCGCCGATCTCCTCCAGGACCGCGCGGACCGCCGCCTGCCCCATGGCCTGCACCGGCTGCCGGATCGTGGTCAGCGGGGGATCGGTGAACGCGATGAGCGGGGAGTCGTCGAAGCCGACCACCGACACGTCCTGCGGAACGCGGAACCCGGCCTGCCGGGCCGCGCGGATCGCGCCGAGCGCCATCATGTCGCTCGCGCAGATGATCGCCGTGCAGCCCCGCGCGAGCAGAGTCGCCGCGGCGGCCTGGCCGCCCTCCATCGTGTACAGGGAGTGCTGGACCAGCTCCTCGCTCTGCTCGGCGGTGAGCCCGAGGTGCTCGGCCGTTCCCGACCGGAACCCCTCGATCTTGCGCTGCACCGGTACGAAGCGGCGCGGGCCGACCGCGACCCCGATCCGGGTGTGGCCGAGCGAGACGAGGTGCGCCACGGCGAGCCGCGTCGCGGCCCGGTCGTCGGTCGACACGAACGGGGCCTTGATCCGCGCCGAGAATCCGTTGACGAGGACGAACGGTATGCCCTGGCCGCGCAGTCGGTCGTAGCGCTGGGTGTCGGCGGTGGTGTCCGCGTGCAGTCCGGAGACGTAGATGATGCCCGCGACGCTGCGCTCCACCAGCATCTCGGTCAGCTCGTCCTCGGTGGAGCCGCCCGGGGTCTGGGTGGCGAGGACCGGTGTGTAGCCCTGGCGGGTCAGGGCCTGGCCGATGACCTGGGCGAGCGCCGGGAAGATGGGGTTGTCGAGCTCCGGGGTGATCAGTCCGACCAGGCCCGCGCTGCGGGTGCGCAGGCGTGGCGGGCGCTCGTAGCCGAGCACGTCGAGCGCGGCCAGGACGGATTCGCGGGTGCCGTCGGCCACGCCCGGTCTGCCGTTGAGCACGCGGCTGACCGTGGCCTCACTGACGCCCGCCTGGGCTGCGATGTCGGAGAGCCGCGCGGTCATGGGAGGGGACTGTACCGGTTGCCGCGGCCGGACCCATGGCCGGGTGCTGCAAGCCGGTTGGAAGGAATTTCAGCCATCACGGCAGTCGCCACCACCCCGCAACTCGACGATCTGGCGCGGTACATGCGGGCGAATGCCGCCCTTTGTCCCTGTTCCGAGCAGGCTGTCAACTGACCCTTTGGCAACCTTCCGGACACGGGGATGTAACGATGACCGTCCCTTGCAGAAAAATCGCGCAAGGTCTTTCGCGGGCCTTTCCGCGCTGTTACGTTCACGTCGCCCGGCGGCCGCAGCGGTGCAGCCGGCAAGTCGGCCAGGGAAGCGCACGGGATCGCTTCCTGTCCACTCACGGGCTTTCACCCTCTAGGAGATCTCATGCGGCGTGGCATAGCGGCCACCGCGGTGGTGGCGTCCCTCGCTCTCGCGGCGACGGCCTGCGGCGGTAGCGACGACGACGGCGGCAAGGCCTCGGGCCCGACCACCATCACGTGGTGGGACACGTCGAACGCCACCAACGAGTCGCCCACGTACCAGGCGCTGGTCAAGGACTTCGAGAAGGCGAACAAGGACGTCAAGGTCAAGTACGTCAACGTCCCCTTCGACCAGGCGCAGAACAAGTTCGACACCGCGGCCGGGGCCAGCGGCGCCCCGGACGTGCTGCGCGCCGAGGTCGGCTGGACCCCCGCCTTCGCGAAGAAGAGCTACCTGCTGCCGCTCGACGGCACCGAGGCCCTCGCCGAGCAGGGCAAGTTCCAGCCCAACCTGATCAAGCAGGCGCAGTTCGAGGGCAAGACCTACGGCGTGCCGCTGGTCACCGACACCCTCGCCCTCGTCTACAACAAGGCCCTCTTCAAGAAGGCCGGCATCACCAAGGCCCCCACCACCTGGGACGAGTTGAAGTCGGCCGCAGCCAAGGTCAAGGACAAGACCGGCGTCGACGGCTACTGGGGCAGCGAGAAGGGCTACTACCTGGAGCCGTTCCTGCTGGGCGAGGGCACCGACACCGTCGACGCCACCGCCAAGAAGATCACCCTCGGCTCGGCCGCGGGCCAGAAGGCGACCAAGACCTGGCTGAGCACGTTCGACGGCAAGGGCCTGCACAAGGCGGACGTCACCGCCGACTCCTACGCCCACCGCCAGGACGCCTTCGTCAACGGCAAGGTCGCCATGACGGTCGAGGGTCCGTGGGAGGTCACCAACTTCTACAAGGGCTCGGCGTTCAAGGACAAGGCGAACCTCGGCATCGCCACCGTCCCGGCCGGCTCCAGCGGCAAGGCGGGCGCCCCGACCGGCGGCCACAACCTCTCCGTCTACGCGGGCTCCGACAAGGCCCACCAGGAAGCGGCCCTGAAGTTCGTGAAGTGGATGACCTCGGCCGCCACCCAGTCGAAGATCGCCCAGAAGAACGCGACGCTGCCCACCCGCGAGGACGCCTACACCGCGCAGGTCACGGCCGACCCGGGGCTGGCCGGCTTCCAGAAGGTGCTGCCCGCCGCCCACCCGCGGCCCGAACTGCCGGAGTACAGCTCGCTGTGGGGCCCGCTCGACACCGAGCTGCCCAAGGCGGCCGGCGGCAAGGAGAGCATCGACAAGGTGATCGACACCGTCGAGACGCAGTACACGAAGCTCCTGCCGGACGGCTTCACCAAGTAACCCCCATCCGGGGGGACTTGACCGAGTGACCCCTGATCCGGTGCCGCGGTCCCGCCCACGACAGCCCGCCCCGCGCGCGGGACCGCGGCACCCGCCGTGCGGCAGCACGCCGCACGGCTCCTGGCACCCTCCCGAAGCCGCGAACCAGAAGGTGTACTCCCATGACTGTCGCCGTCGAGCGCCCGGCCGCCCCCAGCGGGGGTGACCGAGGCCGGCGCCCGGGCCTCATGGCCCGGCTCAAGAACGGTTACCAGAAGCACTGGTACGCGTACGCGATGATCGCCCCCGTGGTGGTCGTGCTCGCCGTCATCGTGCTGTATCCGCTGGTCCGCGGCTTCTACCTGACGCTCACCGACGCCACCAGCCTCAACTCGGCCCGCACCATCGGCGTCAACCACATCGACGCCACCTACAAGTTCATCGGCCTCGACAACTACGCCGACATCCTGTGGGGGCCCACCTCCTACGACCGCTTCTGGTCGCACTTCATCTGGACCATCGTGTGGACGGCGGCATGTGTCGCCCTGCACTACGGCATCGGCCTCGGCCTGGCGCTGCTGCTCAACCAGCGGGGGCTGCGCGGCCGCACCGCCTACCGGATGATGCTGATCCTGCCGTGGGCGGTGCCCACGTTCGTCACGGTCTTCGCCTGGCGGTTCATGCTCGCCGACGCCGGCGTCGTCAACACCACGCTCGACGCGCTCGGCATGCCGACCCCCGCCTGGCTGGAGGACCCGTTCTTCCAGCAGCTCGCCGCGATCCTCGTGAACACGTGGTGCGGTGTGCCGTTCATGATGGTCTCGCTCCTCGGCGGTCTGCAGTCCATCGACGCCACGCTCTACGAGGCGTCGGAGATGGACGGCGCCAACGCCTGGCAGCGCTTCCGGCACGTGACCCTGCCCGGCCTGCGCTCCGTCAGCTCCACCGTCGTCCTGCTCGGCATCATCTGGACGTTCAACCAGTTCGCGATCATCTTCCTGCTCTTCGGCAACACGGCGCCCGACGCGCAGATCCTCGTCACCTGGGCCTACTACCTCGGGTTCGGCCAGCAGCCGCGCGACTACGCCCAGTCCGCCGCCTACGGCGTCCTGCTCCTGTCCATCCTCATCGTCTTCACCTCCGTCTACCGACGGTGGCTGAACCGCAATGACGCCCAAGCCGCCATCTGACGAGGCAGGAGCAGCCACCACCATGACCACCCAGACCCTCATCGAGACCTCCGTACCGGAGCCGGCCGGCCAGGCCCCGCGGCCGGTGAACGCGCCGCTGCGCGGCCGGCGCAGCCGCAGGGCGTCGGTCCTCACCCACGCCGTGCTGATCGTGTCGAGCGTCGTCGCGCTCTTCCCGATCGGCTGGCTGGTCTTCCTCTCCCTCGGCCCGGGCAAGGACGACTACCTGCACCCGTCGCGCATCCTCGACACGTGGACGTTCGACAACTACACGTTCGTCCTGCAGCACACCAACTTCCTCAAGTGGCTGGGAAATACGCTCCTGGTCTCGCTCGGCACCACCGTGATCGGCGTGCTGGTCGCCGCGACGAGCGGCTACGCGGTCTCGCGGATGCGCTTTCCCGGCTACAAGAAGTTCATGTGGGTCCTGCTGTGCACGCAGATGTTCCCCGTCGCGGTCCTCATGGTCCCGATGTACGTGATCCTCTCGGACCTCGGGCTCATCGACACCTACGCCGGACTCATCGTCGTCTACCTGACGACCGCCGTGCCGTACTGCGCCTGGCTGATGAAGGGGTACTTCGACACGATCCCCATGGAGATCGACGAGGCGGGCCGGGTCGACGGGCTCTCCCCGTTCGGCACCTTCTTCCGGCTGATCCTGCCGCTGGCCCGGCCGGGCCTGGCCGTCGCCGCCTTCTACACGATGATCACCGCGTGGAGCGAGGTCGCCTTCGCCAACACCTTCATGCTCGACGATCAGAAGTACACCCTCGCCGTCGGACTGCAGAGTTTCGTCAGCGAACACGACGCGCAGCGCCAGTACATGGCCGCCACGGCCGTCCTGATCGCCGTCCCGATCTCCGCCGTCTTCTACCTCGTCCAGAAGAACCTGGTGACCGGCCTGACCGCAGGCGGCACCAAGGGCTGAACCGCCCTGCTTCCCGTTGCCCGCCTCCCTCACGTTTCAAGGACGCCATGAGCCAGCACTCCACGGACGTCTCCGCGACGCCCACGCCGACTCGCCAGGCCACCGACTGGTGGCGCGACGCGGTCATCTACCAGGTCTACCCGCGCAGCTTCGCCGACAGCGACGGCGACGGCACCGGTGACCTGGAAGGCGTC
>NZ_JBEXOS010000045.1:0-66212 GCF_040611655.1 Streptomyces sp. NPDC006552 | reverse complement strand
GCCTTCCTGGTCGCCGCTCTCGTCTGAGCCGGCCGCGGGCGAGGGGCCGCCCACCACGGACCCGGCGCCGGGCGATGAGTTCCGCCGCGGTCGCCGGTCACTACTTCCGACAGGCACGCACCGCGACGGCGCGTACCGCACCGCGGACCCAAGGAGCCCACCATGACGGCCACGTACACCTTCGACGTCTTCTCCAGCCTCGACGGTTTCGGTGCCGCCGGCGGTGACTGGACCGGCTACTGGGGAAAGCAGGGCCCCGAACTCCTCGGTCATCGTCTCGCCCAGTACAGGGAGCCGCAACGGATGGTGTTCGGCGCCCATACCTACCGGGCGTTCGCGCAGATGCTGGCGTCGAGCACCGAGGAGTCCGAGGTGCGGGATCCCTGGGTCACGCGGATGCGGCACCTGCCGGCCACGGTCGTGTCGACCACGCTCAGCGGCTCTCTCGACTGGCCGGACGCGACCGTCGCACACGGCGACGCCGTCGAGGTCGTCGCCCGGCTCAAGAAGGAGTCAATGGTGCCGTTGCGCTCGCACGGCAGTCTCGCCATGAACCGGTCCCTGCTCGCCGCCGGTCTGGTCGACCGCCTCCAAGTGACGCTCTTCCCGGTCATCACCGGCCGCACCGGCCTCGCCCCGATCTTCGCCGGGGCGGCCGACTTCGACCTGGAACTGATCGAGCACCGGACCCTCGACGCCGGCATCCAGGAGCTGGTCTACCGCCCTTCGCTGCATCCCTGACTCGGCCTCCGCCCCCGGCCCGCCGGGCGTCAGGCGCCGCGAACTGCCTCGCCCACCTGCGCCGGCGAGGTGCGCCACGGGGCGCCGTGGCCCGGCAGGACCCAGGACGCCGCCAGCCCGGCGATGCGGTCCAGGGACGCGAGGGCCTCGGCCGGGTCGTCGGTGAAGGGCGCGGGCTGCGGCCCCACGCGGCCGGTCAGGACGTGCCGGGTGGTCAGGGCGTCACCGACGAAGACCGCCTCGGCCGCCGGGACATGGACGGCCACGCTGCCCGGGGAGTGCCCCGGCATGCCGATGATCACCGGCTTGCCGGGCAGGTCCAGAACGTCACCGTCGTGGACCTCCGTCACCTCCTGGACGTACTGAGTGCGCAGGCCGTTCTTGCGCAGCGAGTAACCGAAGAACTTGAGGGTGGGGCCCGGGCGCATGGGGCCGGCCGGGGTCTTGGGCTTGTCGCCCGTGCGGGCGCGGGCGGCGTCGGCGGCGTGGACGAAGACCGGGACGCCATGACTTCTTCGCAGGCGTTCGGCGAAGCCGATGTGGTCGGAGTCGCCGTGGGTCAGGACGAGTCCCCGGATGTCGTCGGCGGTCTTGCCGAGGGCCTGGAGCTCGCGCTCCAGGTCCTTCCAGTGGCCGGGCAGCCCGGCGTCGATGAGCGTGATGCCCTCAGGGGTGTCGACGAGGTAGCAGGACACCACGTCGTTGCCGATGCGGTGCAGATGAGGTGCGAGCTTCACTGTCTCTCCCGAGCGTGGACCGGAGTGCGGATGGCTAACGTACTTAGCTATCATCACGGAAAGCAAGAATTCTGGAGAGAGAGCGGAGACGCGCGCCATGCCCACCCCGGAGAAGACCTCCCTCGGCCGGATCGTCACCGCCGGACGCGAACTCCT
This sequence comes from Streptomyces sp. NPDC006552, assembly GCF_040611655.1. NCBI lineage: Bacteria > Bacillati > Actinomycetota > Actinomycetes > Kitasatosporales > Streptomycetaceae > Streptomyces > Streptomyces sp. NPDC006552. Next base: position 64,578 of record NZ_JBEXOS010000045.1, on the reverse strand, counting down.
CGAAGCGGGCGGCCGGCAGGGGCTCACGATGAAGAGCGTCGCCGACCGCGTGGGGGTGCGCTCTCCGTCGCTCTACAAGCACGTCCGCAACCGCGCCGCCCTGCTCGCCGCCGTGGCCGTGGCGACCGCCGAGGACCTGACCGTCCGGCTGGAGGCGACCGACGAGTCGCTGCGGGAACTGGCGCACTGCTACCGGCGGTTCGCCAAGGACCGGCCCGAAGGGTTCCGGCTGCTGAACTCCCCGCACACGCCGCCCGAGAGCCTGGCGCGCGCGGTGGAGCCGCTCCTGCGGACGTCCCGGTGCCTGGTGGGCGAGGCCGAGGCGCTCGACGCCGCCCGGCTCTGGACGGCCTGGGCGACCGGCTTCATCGAGATGGAGCTCAACGGCGCCTTCCGGCTCGGCGGCGACGTCGACCGGGCCTTCGAGTACGGCCTCGCCGGGATGGACCGGGCGCTGGCCGGCGGCCCCGCGGCGACCGGCTGACCCGTCCCCGGCCTGCCGGGGGCTGAACGAAGGACGTGCCGGGCGCGGCGCCCGGCCACCGCGGTTCCCGCTCGTAGCCTGCCGGAGTCCGCAGTCGGATCAGCTGAGGGGTTCGTGCGCATGGCGGTCGGTGCCACGGTGGGTCCAGGACGCCGGGAAACGCCGCGCGACGCCCGCCCCGCGGCCACCCGGGCGGTCCACTCCTGGTGGACGACGTGGTGGCCGTCGCTCGTGCTCGCGCTGCCCTTCCTCGCCTACGTGTGGCGGGTCGTCGAGGTCGAGCCGTGGTTCTGGGACTACGGGCAGCACGCCGCGGTCATCGACCGGCTGCAGCACTCGCTGACCCACCCGGGCAACCCGCTGCTGGACCTCCCGGAGGGGTCGAGCCCCTACTACACGCCGTTCACGGTCGCGGCGGCCGCGGCCGGCAGGATGCTCGGCCTCACCGCCTTCGGCACGCTCAAAGCGTGCGCCGTGTGCAACCTGGCGCTGCTGCTGAGCGGCGTCTGCCGGCTGACGCGGGTGTGCAGCCCCAGCCGCTGGGCGCCCCCCACCGCCATGCTGTTCACCCTGTTCCTGTGGGGCCCGGTCGGCTTCTTGTGGGCCGGCTTCCACAACGCGTTCTCCCTGGCCCTCAACGCGGGTTTCCCCAGCTGTTTCGCGCTGGCGGCGGCCCTGCACCTGTGGGTCGCCGCCGCCCACTGGGCCCGCGCGCCCCGGCCCCGGCTCCTGCTGGTCATGGTCCCCGTCGCGGCCGTGACGGTGATCAGCCACACCATCGCCGGCGTCGGGGCCGCCCTCGGCTGCCTCGCCTTCCTCGCCCGCCCGCTCCTGCGCATGCCGAACACCCAGCGCCTCCAACTCCTCGCCGCGGCGGCCCTGTGCACCGCGATGGTGGTGGCGTGGCCGTACTACAACGTGCTGACCCTGGTCGGCTCCCACCAGCTCGACCGCGTCCACGTACGGGCCTACGAGGACATCTGGGGCGTGTACGGGTTCGGCGCCCTGGGGCTCGTCGCGATCGCCGGGCGGCTGCGCCGGGACGCGCTCGACCCGCCGGCCCTGCTGGCCGGCGCCTCCCTGTCCCTGGTGGGTTACGGCTACTGGAGCGGCTCGTACACGCTCAGCCGGATGTTCGTCTTCGCCATGATCGCCCTTCAGGTGGCCCTCGCCGTCGAGCTGGTGACGTGGTGGCGCGGCCCGGCCCGCGCCCGGTCGGCAGCGGTCGTCTGCGCGGCCGCGTGCGCGGTCGGGGTGTGGGCCCAGTCCTCGCCCCTGGTCTGGCTGGCGCCGCCGGCCGAGCGCGCCTTGGCCCAGCGGGTGCTGCCCCGGCCGTACGCGCGGTGGCCGCACCTGGACTGGGCGGCTTCGCACATGAGCCGCGGAGACGTGGTGGCGGCCACCGCCAAGCCGCTGAACCATCTGATCCCGGCGTACGGCATGTCACTGGTCAGCCCGGCATGGCCCGACCCGGCCCTCAGCCCGAAGGAGGCCGCCGCCCGCTACCGGGCGCTGCGCACGGTCTTCACGCCAGGCGTTCTGCCCCAGGTACGCCACCGGGCCCTCGCGCGCTACGAGGTGCGCTGGATCCTGGCCGCGCGAGAGCAGAAGCCGCTGTTCCGCGGGGTGGCGGGCATCGTGGCAGTGGCCGACGGTCCCGGCGGCGCCGTCCTCTACAAGGTGGGATGAACCCGGGCGCAGCGAGGGAGCGGGCCGCCCGGGATCTCTCGTACGCGAGCCTTCCAGAGCGCCGGAGCCGGTGGTCGTGCGTGCCGCGGGCCGGCGGGTTCCGTCGGCCCGCCCGGGTTCACCGGCCTGCGGCCAGTACCGCCGCGAGCCCCTCGCGCAGATCCGTGACGAAGTACCCGGGGACCTCCAGGGACGGGAAGTGCCCCCCGGCCGCGGGCGCCCGCCACCGCACGATCTGGTGGTACCGCTCCCGTGCCCAGGGGAGCGGGCACTTCTCGATGTCCCGCGGGTACATGGTGAGGGCCGCGGGGACGTCGACCCGCAGGCCCGGGTCGATCGACCGGTGACTCTCGTAGTAGATACGGGCCGCCGACGCGCCCGTCCGCGTCAGCCAGTACAGGGTGACGTCGTCCAGGATCCTGTCCATCGAGACCGTCTCGAACGGGCTGTCCGCGGTGTCCGTCCACTCGGCGAACTTGTCGAGGATCCAGGCGAGCAGCCCGACCGGTGAGTCGACGAGCGCGTAGCCGATGGTCTGCGGCCGGGTCGCCTGCTGCTTCGCGTACGCCGCCCGGTTCTGCCAGAAGTCGCGGGTGCCCTCCGCCCACTGGCGCTCGGCCGCCGTCAGCCCGTCCGTGGACAGTCCCGGCGGTGCCTCCGCCAGCGTGGAGTGGATGCCGAGCACGTGCTGCGGGAACCGGCCGGCGAGGACCGTGGTGATCGCGCCGCCCCAGTCGCCGCCGTGGGCGAGGAAGGTGCGGTACCCGAGCCTTCCCATCAGCTCCACCCACGCGGCCGCGATCTTCTCGATGCCCCACCCCGTGGTGGCCGGTTTCTCGCTGTGGCCGAAACCGGGCAGCGACGGCGCCACGACGTGGAACGCGGGCGCGTCCGGGTCGTCCGGATCGGCCAGCTCGTCGATGATGTCGACGAATTCGGCGACGCTGCCCGGCCAGCCGTGCGTGAGGATCAGCGGAGTGGCGTCCGCGCGGGCCGACCGGCGGTGCAGGAAGTGGATGCCCAGGCCGTCGACGGTCGTACGGAACTGGCCGATCCGGTCGAGCCGGGCTTCGAACGACCGCCAGTCGTACGCGGTGCGCCAGTAGTGCACGACATCGACGAGGTCGGCGAGCGGAACCCCCTGTTTCCATCGGGCGGGACCGGGTGCGGCGCCCCGGACCGTCTCGGCTTCCGGGAGCCGCGCCGCGGCCAGCCGGGCGCGCAGATCGTCGAGTTCGGCATCGCTCGCGCGGGCCGTGAACGCGTGCACCTCGCTGGACATGAGACCTCCTGGTCGTCGCGGTACCGGCGGAGACAGGCGTGAACCGGCTAAGACGGTTCTAGCAACCTTCGACTCCCAGGCGCAACCGGCTAAGGTGGTTCCATGACTGCTCGGTTCCCCGACTTCCGTCTCGGCAAGGTGCTGGCGACCAGCTTCACGGCGACCCTGACGGAGCGGTGCGGGGACGCGGTGGAACGGATCCCGGTACCGCAGCGGCTCGCCGACTGGCTGGCCGTGAACGGTCTGGCGGTGGAGTCCTGCACCTCCGCGCAGCTCGAACTCGCCCGGGAACTGAGGGAAGCGATGCATGCCGCTCTGACGGCGGCCGCGGTCCAGGACGCGCTGCCTGTCTCTGCCGTCCGTGTCATCAATGAACGCAGCATCCAGGGGCGGGCCGCGGCGGTCCTGACGCCGGAGAGCGGCCGGGAGTGGCGGCTCGATCCGGCGTCCTGTGTGGAGGACGCGCTCGGCGTCATCGCCGCCGACGCGATCGGCATCATCGCGGGGGAGCGGGACGGCAAGCTGGCCTTGTGCGCCTCGCCGACCTGCCGGGCCGCCTTCTTCGACACGAGTCAGAGCCGTACGCGCAAGTGGTGCGACATGAACACGTGCGGGAACCGGCAGAAGAAGGCGCGCTTCAACGCCGGCAGACGCCAAGGCCAGGCGCCGGCGCGGTGAGGTGCCGTCCTGCTGGACCTCGAATGAGCCCGGGACGGTCACGACCGCTCCCGCCCCGGGGGTCTCGGCGTCCCGGCCGGGTCAGCTGGGGCCGAAGCCGCCGTAGGGCCGCAGCGGAATGATCTGGAAGCTCGACATCTCCTTCTGGGCCAGGGGGAGGGCCGCCACTGCCGCCTCAGCCTCCCCGAGCGAGTCCGCTTCGAGGAGGAAGCAGGCGCCGCGGGTGTCCTCGCGGAGCCAGATCTGCCGGAGCTGTCCGGCGGCGTAGAGGCCGCGGACCGTCTCGGTCTCCTGTGGCAGGACCGCAGCGAAGTCCTCATCTGCGAACCGGTCGCTGTAGCGCTGGGTGATCACCATGAATTGCACCTGCCGAAACTACCAAGTCGCGGATATCGGCTGGCGCTTGAGTGCCGGTCGTGGGCGGCGGCCGGGCCAGCTGCACCCTGTCCGGCCCGACGGGTGCACCGGTGCGTCCAGTGCCCTGTCTAGTGCAGGTGCACTAGGCAAGGGCTGGGTCTGTGGCACTATGAGCGCGTGACACCGCGGTGGGGTACCAAGGGGCTGCTTCATGGGCACAGGCACAGGCACAGAAATGGACATGGGTCGTGAGGACGGCGTCACGTCCGCGCGTGACGGTGGAAGGGATCAGGGCGCTGTGACGGTGTTCCCGTTCGCGTCGTACGCCACGGTTCACCAGAGCACCGCCCGGGTGACGGTCGTCGGCGAACTCGACGCCACCACCGGCCCGCACGTCCTGCACGCGGTGCTGGCGTGCCTGGCGGAGGAGCCGGCCGGCGTCTGCCTACAGCTGACCGGGGTCACCTTCTGCGACTGTGCCGGCCTGAACGCCCTGCTCGCGGCGCGGGCGGCGGTGCTCGAGGGCGGCAAGGACTTCTTCGTCGAGGGGATCGGGCCGCGGCTGGCGCGGCTGCTCCACCTGCTCGGTGCGGAGGACGTCCTCATCGACCGGAATGTCCCCACCAACGCCGTGCCGGCTCCCCGTTCCCCGGTCGGAGCGCCCGCGCGGCCCACCACCGGGAGCGTCCCCGGGGAGTCTCCGTCCGGAGGCCTTCTGGCATGATCGTGCGGCCCGCCACCTGCAAGGAAGCCCTGATGCCCGAAGCCTCTCCGTCCAGCCGCCAGGTCAGAGTCCTGCTCGTCGAGGACCACGACATGGTGGCCGAGGCGATCAGCCTCGCCCTGGAGCGCTCCGGAGACCTGACGGTCGTCGGACGCGTCGCGACGGTGGCGGCGGCCCTGGCCGACGCCGAGCGGGCGAAACCGGACGTCGTGGTGATGGACCGCCGGCTGCCGGACGGGGACGGGGTCGCCGCCATCGCGGATGTGCTGGCCCTCCTGCCGGACGCGCGTGTCCTGGTCCTGGCGGGCGAGGGCAGCGCTTCGGTGGCCGCCCGGGTCGCGGAGTCCGGCGGGGCCGGTCTGATCCTCAAGGAGAGCGGGCTCAGCGAACTGGAGGACGCGGTGCGCCGGGTGGCGGCGGGAGAGGTCGTCTTCGGCCAGGACCTGCTGGCGGGCGTCCTGGAACGGCTGACCGGCCGGACACCGGGCGTGGGGGCGAACCTGACGCCGCGCGAGCGGCAGGTCCTGCAACTGCTCGCCGAGGGCCGCACCACCGCCGAGATCAGCGAAGAACTGGGCGTGGCGCTCAACACGGGCCGCAACCACGTCCAGCGTGTGCTGGAGAAACTGCAGGCACGCTCCCAGCTGGAGGCCGTGGTCATCGCGCGCCGCGAAGGGCTCGTCACGTGAGACCGGAGGCCGACCCGGACAAGTCGGAGCGCAGGGAAGCGGCGCCGCTGTCGGAAGCAGCATTCACCCTGCTGGTGCAGGGGGTGCTGGACTACGGCATCTTCATGCTCGACCCCGAGGGTTTCATCATCAGCTGGAACGCGGGCGCGCAGCGGATCAAGGGCTACACCGCCTCGGACATCGTGGGACGGCACTTCTCGGTCTTCTACCCGCCCGAGGACCAGGCGTGGGGCAAGCCGCAGTGGGAGCTGGAGACCGCCGTGGCCGACGGCCGCCTGGAGGACGAGGGCTGGCGCGTCCGCAAGGACGGCTCGCGGTTCTGGGCGAACGTGGTGATCACCGCCCTGTGGGACGAGCACGGGGTACTCCAGGGGTTCGGCAAGGTCACCCGCGACATGTCCGAGCGGCGTGCGGCGCAGCACGCCCTGACCGAGCGGCGACGCCTGTTCGACCACCTCGTCCAGGCGCAGGAGACGGAACGGCGCCGCATCGCCTGGGACGTCCACGACGACTCCATCCAGGCCATGGTCGCCGTCGGCATGCGGCTGGAGCTGCTCGCGGACCGGGTGCCGCCGGAGCACGCCGCGGAGCTCCAGCGCCTCGACGCGTCGGTGCGCGAGGCCATCGGCCGCCTGCGGAGCCTGACCTTCCGGCTGCATCCGCCCGGGATCGACCGGCAGGGCCTGATCGAAGGGCTCTCCAGCCACCTGGACGACGTGGTGGCCGCCTCGTGGCAGATGGCGTACTCCTTCGACCACCACATCGACCGCGAACCCACGCCGGAGACGGCCATCACCATCTTCCGCATCGTCCAGGAAGCGCTGCTGAACGTGCACAAGCACGCGCGCGCGACCAGGGTCGACGTCCGCATCGGCTCGGCCGACGGCGGACTCGTCACGCGCGTCGTGGACGACGGGACCGGTGAACCGATGTCGCAGGACAGCACCCAGAACCACTTCGGCGTCATCGAGATGCGCGAACGGGCGGAGACGGCCGGCGGCTGGTGGTCCATGCACAGCCGTCCCGGGACGGGGACGACCGTCGAATTCTGGGTCCCCAACCCGCTGCCCACTCCCGAACCCGAAGCTCCCGTCAGCGAGGCTCCATGACCGCGCCGGCCACGCACGGCCACCCGCCCCTGTCCGTGCTTCTCTGCGACGACAACGTGCTCCTCCTGGAGACGCTGAGCGAAGTCCTGGCGGCTCAGCCCGACTTCCAGGTCGTGGGCACCGCGCGCGAGGGAACCGAGGCGCTGCGGCTCGCGGACCGCCACCGGCCGGACCTCGTCGTCCTGGACGTGCGCTTTCCCGGCGGCGGCCACAACGTCGCCCAGAACGTCGCGCGGTGCTCCCCGGACAGCGTGATCGTGGCGTTCTCCGCCTACAACGACAAGACCTCCATGGACCGCATGCGCACCGCCGGCGCCGAGGCGTACGTACTCAAAGGCGTGAGCAACCGGGAGCTTCTCACCACGCTGCGCGGCGTGGCACGTCCGCGCTGACAGGCTCCGCTCCGTCCCGGCCGATGAGTTCTCGGCGGTGGTGTGGTCTACCCGTCGACAGAGGGAGCACATCATGCGCAAGATCATTGTTTGTACGTTCCTGTCGCTCGACGGGGTCATGCAGGCGCCGGGCGGCCCGGACGAGGACGCGGAGAGCGGGTTCGAGCACGGGGGCTGGCAGAAGGCCGCCTCCGACGACGAGGTCGGCGCGGCGATCGGGGGGTGGTACGAGCACTCCGACGCGATGCTGCTGGGCCGCAAGACGTATGAGATCTTCGCGGCGTACTGGCCGACCGCCGACCCCGGCAACCCGTTCACCGAGCGAATGAACAGCATGCACAAGTACGTGGCATCGCGGACCCTGACCTCCCTGGGGTGGCAGAACTCCACACTGCTGGAGGGTGATGTCACCGACGCCGTGCGCGCGCTGAAGGAGTCCGACGGCGGCACCGTCAACGTCGTCGGCAGTGGCGACCTCGCCCAGACCCTCATGCGCCACGACCTCGTCGACGAGTACCGGCTGACCATCCATCCGGTGATCGTCGGCAGCGGCAAGCGGCTGTTCGCCGACGGAGCGATTCCCACGGCGCTGGAGCCGGTGAGCGTCTCGACGACGAAGGGCGGCACGGTCCTCGGCGTCTACCGGCCGCACGGCACGCCTCGCTACGACAGCTACTAGGAACGAGGCGCGGTCCTCATGCGGCGCCGCCGGTCCGGGCGCGGCCCGCCGCGGGTCGGCGCTCACCGGTCGGGCGTCACCGCTCCTGGGACACCGGTGGAATCACCGATGGCAGCCGGGCGCGGCCCGCCGAGACTGCGGTCGCAGTCCGTTGCGACCCGCAGTCAAGGAGGCACTCCGTGCGCGTACTTGCCCAACTGATCCGGCGGCGCTTCGCCGTCACGGCCCTATGGGCGCTGCTCTGCGGCGCCCTTCTCGGCACCTCGCTGTCCGCCCCGGCCGCGGCCTCGCCCGCGGTGGCCGCGAACCCCACGCTCACCACAGCACCCGCGGGCAGCCACGGCTTCCCGTTCCTCGCCGCGGCCGAGGACCTCGGCTCCTTCGGTTACACCGAGCAGGAGTACTTCTTCTCGGGCACCGCCACCTCGTACGCCAAGTCCGGCCTGTGGACCCCGGAGGGCCGGTGGAACGTCCGCGCGTCGGGCACCGCCGCCTACAAGAGCCGCATGCTGGTGCGCCGCCCGGCCGACCCCGCGAAGTTCAACGGCACGGTGGTCGTGGAGTGGCTCAACGTCAGCGGACAGCTCGACCTCTCCCCGGACTACTGGTTCGAGCGGGACGAACTGCTGCGCGAGGGGTACGCCTGGGTCGGCGTCTCGGCGCAGGCCGTCGGGGTCAACGGCGGGCTCGGCCAGATCAAGGGCCTCAAGGGCTGGGACCCCGCGCGGTACGGCAGTCTGGTCCACCCCGGCGACGCCTTCGCCTACGACATCTTCTCCCAGGCGGGCCAGGCGCTGCGCACCCCGGACGGGCCCGACCCGCTCGGCGGGCTGCCGGTCCGGACCCTGCTCGCCGACGGCGAGTCCCAGTCGGCGGGGTTCATGACGACGTACGTCAACGCCGTCCAGCCGGTCTCCGGGGTCTACGACGGCTTCATGGTGCACAGCAACAGCGCGATCGCCTCGCCCATCAGCGGTGCGCTCGCCGACACCTTGCGGATGCCGAACCCGTCCCGGATCAGGACCGACCTGCCGGTGCCGACGTTCGTCGTGCTCACCGAGACCGACGTGCCGGGCGCCGCGATCGCCCGGCAGCCGGACACGGACAGCGTCGTGCACTGGGAGCTGGCCGGCACCGCGCACGGCGACCGGTGGGCCTACGACCTCGGCGACCCCACCGTACGGAAGTCGGCGGGCGACGCCGCGCCCTCGGCCGACTGCGCCGCCGGATCGGCCCCCTTCAACGACGGGCCCGGGCACTGGGCGATGAACACGGCGCTGCGGCACCTGGCGGGCTGGGCCCGGGGCGGCGCACGGCCGCCGAGCGGTCAGCTCCTGAGCACCGTCCTGCGTGACCCGGCCACCGGCCTGGCCACCGGCGGGATCCGGCTGCCGGACGTCACGGTGCCCACCCGGACACTGACCGGCTTGCGGGACACCAGCGGCAGCGGCGTCTTCTGCGGCCTGTACGGCGCGACCGACCCGTGGAACGGCGACGCCGACGCCTGGGACCGGCACGACGCCGGCGATCCGTCCGACCCGTCCTTCCCCACCACCCCCGAGCCGGTGCTCAGCCGCCTCTACCCGACCCACGCCGACTACGTGAGCAAGGTGCGCGCGGCCGCACAGAGGTCCGTGGACGCCGGGTACCTGCTGGCGCAGGACGCGACGGCGATCGTCGCGGCCGCACAGGACTCGGAGATCGGCGGCTGAGTCCCTGGCCGCTCGCGGCCCCGCGCCGACGCCATCGCGGCGCGGGGCCGTGACCGACGGTGCCGGTCACGCGCCGGTCGGAGGTACGGAGCGGAACCGTTGTGGCACGAGCGCAGAGCGGCGTCAGCGGGATGGATACACTCCGCGTGACGACGCGGTGCCGACAGCGGTGCCGACAGCGGCCGAGCCGGCCGACCACGGGGGATGACTGACCATGAACGATATGCCTGGCGCCGCCCACTTCCGGCCACTGGGGGCGGGCGATCCGGAGGTCGTCGGCGGGTACCGGCTGGCGGCGGTGCTGGGCTCGGGCGGGATGGGAAAGGTGTTCCTCTCCTACACCCCGGGCGGCCGCCCTCTCGCGATCAAGGTGATCCGGCCCGAGTTCAGCGAGGACGCCGAGTTCCGCCGGCGGTTCCAGCGGGAGGTCCGCTCCGCGCAGCGGGTGCAGGGCCTGTACACCGCGCCGGTCATCGACCACGACACCGAGGCCGGCCGGCCCTGGCTGGCGACGGCGTACGTACCGGGTCCGTCGCTGGCCCACGCGGTCGCCGAATACGGCGCACTGCCGTTGCGCAGCGTGCTGCTGCTGACGGTCGGGGTCGCGGAGGCGCTCCACGTCATCCACGGCGCGGGCGTCGTCCACCGCGATCTGAAGCCGGCCAACGTGCTGCTCGCCGCGGACGGCCCCCGCGTGATCGACTTCGGCATCGCCCACGCCGCCGACACCACCGCGCTGACCGGCACGGGTGTCAGCGTGGGCACCCCGGCGTTCATGGCACCCGAACAGGCATCCGCCGGCACCGTCACCCCCGCCACCGATGTCTTCGCCCTCGGCCAGATCGTCGCCTTCGCGGCGCTCGGTTCCCCGGCCTACGGGACCGGCTCCTCGCACGCCGTGCTCTACCGGATCGTGCACGAGGACCCCGACCTCACGGGCGTACCGGGCGAACTGCTGCCGCTGGTGACGCGCTGCCTGACCCGCGACCCGGCGGCCCGGCCGAACCCGACGGAGATCATCGAGCTGTGCCAGGCGATCTCGCCCAGCGCGCTGCGCCAGGGCGAGGACTGGCTGCCGCAGGCCGTCGCCGGTTCGATCACCGAGCGGCTGCGGCTGCCCGAACCGGCGGCGCCGGCCGCCTACACCCCCACCACCCTCGACGGGGCCGGGGCACCGACGCAGACCGGGCCGGGCGCCTCCGGCACCGTACCGCCGCCCCCGGGGCACCCGACGCAGCCGCCGACGGTGCCCGGCACCTACCCGACACCCCCGTCCGCCGTCCCGGCCGCGCACCCGCGCTCGCCCCGGCCGGCGAGACGGACCGGACTGATCGTCGCCGCGGCGGTCGCCGCCGTCGTCGTCGCTGTCGCTGTGGTCGTGTCGCTGCTGCCGGACGGCTCGAACGACGACGCGTCCAAGTCGCCGGGCAGCACCAGCAGCGCCGGCCAGGGCGCGCAGAGCGGAGGGGGTGCGGGCGGGCAGTCACAGGACGGCGATCCGAAACCCGTCTCCTACGCGGGCGTCGACATTCCCGGCAACCACGCCGTCATGCTGGCGGACAGCCCGCCCCGGCCGGCCGAGGGCGACACGGACAGCGCGGACCTGTACTTCCAGCCCAAGACCCTCAACGTGGTGGAGAGCGACGAACTCCGCACCCGCAACGGCTCCTTGGTCCTGCTCGGCAACAAGCAGCAGGGCTCCCTGGACGCCTGCCGCTCGGAGACCCGCTACACCAGGGAGATCCGCCTCGACCGGCTGAGCGACGGCTCGCAGGTCTGTGTCGTCTCCGACGCGGGCCACATCGCAGTGGCGACCTACCGCGGCGCGTCGGGAACCGACGGCCCGAGCAGGTACATCAGCCTCGACCTCAAGATCTGGCGCAACGCACAGGAACCCAGGCAGGGGCGGTAGGGCTCCGGTCCCCGGCCGCCTCGGAACTCCTACCGCAGTGCCTGCGTGAGGCCGTCGCCGGAGCCGGAGTGCTCGCCCAGCACGTGACCGACGACCTGCTGCACGGGGTGCTGGGGGACGAGGTTGGTGGAGACGCCCTCGTCGTCCGCCGACGCGGGGCTCGCGGCCACGGCGGCGGCCGCGGCGGCCAGGAGCAGGACGAGGGTGCTCTTGGAGCGGGTGCGGTTGGTGTGCGGGTGCTGGGAATTCATCATGTTCTGGCAACGAACGTCCCGCCTGTCCGGATACGCCCTCGCCGGGACCGCGGGTCCACGAAGCACCGCGGGCGCCCCCGCGGTGCTCACCCGAAGAGCGGGAACCGACCGGCGTCGGCCCCGAGGAGGCGCCGTTCCGCCGCGCTCAGCGGTGACCGCCCGGTCGCGGCCGACGCGTACTCCTCATCGCTCCAGTGCACCGGTACCGGACGCCCGAGCAGACCGTCGAGCGTGCGCCGGACACAGGCCAGCCCGGCGGCACTTGGCCGGGGCGTGTCCGCGGGAAGGTGAGCGACCAGGTCCAGATGGTGGATCGTCGCCTCGACAGCGAGCGTCGCCATCAGATCAGCGGGGGAGAGCACATGCCCCTGCGTACGGACGAACCGCTCGGCGTCGCCGGCACCGCGCTCGGCAGCGGTGACGGTCGCCGCCGCGGTGACCAGATACAGCCGCCGCAACGGTTCGAACTCCGCGAACATGTTGGCGCCCACCCGGACCGACCGCCGCTCGTTCAGCGCGTCGTCCGTGCCCGACCGCCAGTCCTTCCAGTAGGTGACCGCGTCGACATCCGGCGGCCCGTCAGCGGGCGTATGCAGGGCCACGAGCCCTCGCTGCGCGTCGCTCACGCAGTGAAAGACGAGGTCCCGAACGACCCACCCGGCACAGCCACTCGGCAACCAGGACGCCTCCTCACCGAGCGAGCCGACCACCTGCCCGAAGGCCGCGTACGCCTCCTGCAAAGCCCCGAACGCGTCCGTCACGCCTGCCTGCATGCCCTCACTCCGTACTAGCTCCCCGAACCCGGCCCCACCGCCATCCGGACCCGCCTGTTCAGCAACGACCCCTGAGGGAGCGTAAACGGCAAGCCATGCTGACCCCGCCATTTGGACCCGCATAGCGTGGCCGCATGCCCGAGCGTCCAAGTCACCAGAAGGCGCCGGGGTTCAGCCCAGCCCCGACGCGGAGCCCTCGGCCGGGGTGGGACGGTCTCGGTGGGGCGGACGGGGTGCGGTCGGGGCGGGGGTGGGGGGCTCGGTCGGTGGGGTCAAGGTGGTCAGGAGACGCAGGGCGTCCGCCGTGGGGCTGGCCGGTGGTGCCGACAGCACCACCAGTTCCACGCCGGACTCGTCCGGCAGCGCGAAGTTCTCCTGGTGCAGTTCCAACAGGCCGACCAGCGGATGCTGATAGGCCTTGCGCCCGTGGGTGCGGGCCCGCACGTCCGCGCGGGCCCAGAGCCGGCGGAACCGCTCGCTGCCCATCGACAGCTCTCCGATCAGCGAGGCCAGGCCGGGGTCGTCCGGGAACTGGCCGGCGGCCAGGCGCAGATGCCCCACCACGTCGAGGGTGCAGGTCTCCCAGCCCGCGTACAGTCCGCGCTCGGCTTCTTCCAGGAAGATGTGCCGGGCGCTGTTGAGACCGGGCAACGGCCGGCCGTAGAGCAGCCCGGCCAGACGGTTCCCGGCCAGCACATCGAGGCGGTGGTTCACGAGCATCGCGGGCGCGTCGGCGACCAGGCTCAGCACGTGGACCAGCTCCGGCCGGACCCGCCCGCCCGGCACCTTCGCACGGCGGCGGCGCTGACGGGCGAGGCGGTGCAGGTGACCGCGTTCGGTCTCATCGAGCGCGAGGACGCGGGCGAGCGCGTCGAGGACCTGCTCCGAGGGCTGGGTCGCGCGTCCCTGTTCGAGGCGTACGTAGTAGTCGACGCTGACGCCCGACAGGTGCGCCACCTCCTCGCGGCGCAGCCCCGCGACCCGGCGGCGGGTGTCGACGGGAATGCCCGCCGCCACCGGGTCGACCCGGGAACGCCGGGTGCGCAGAAAGCCCGCGAGATCGTCCATGGCGCCCAGTATCGCGCCAACTCCCGCCCGCGAAGGTGGCCCTGCCGGTACCAGGAAGCCCGGTCCGACGGAACCGGCGCCCCTGAACACCGGCCGGCGCCGCACCCAGACTCGGAGCCACCCGATGCGCAGGCGTCGAAGGCGCCGTCACCTGGACGGCCGGTCCTGAGGAGTTCCCATGAAGACGCTCATCGTCCACGCCCACCCGGAGCCGCGGTCACTCAACGGCTCACTGAAGGACCTCGCCGTCACCACCCTGGAAAACGCCGGGCACGAGGTCCAGGTGAGCGATCTGTACGCGATGCGGTGGAAGGCGGCCGTCGACGCCGCGGACTACGGCCCCCACGCCTCGCGCCCGCTGAACGTCGTCCGTGACTCGGGCCGTGCCTTCGAAGCCGGGGCGCTCACCGCGGACGTCCTCGCCGAGCAGGAGAAGCTGCTGTGGGCGGACACGGTCATCCTTCAGTTCCCGCTGTGGTGGTACGCGATGCCCGCGATCCTCAAGGGCTGGGTGGACCGCGTGTTCACGTACCGCTTCGCCTACGGCGTCGGTGAGCACAGCGCCACCAAGTACGGGGAGCGCTTCGGCGAGGGCACGCTGGCCGGCACCCGGGCCCTGCTGTCGGTGACCACCGGCGGCCCCGAGTCGCACTACGCCGCCCGCGGGATCAACGGCCCCATCGACGACCTCCTCTTCCCGATCCAGCACGGCATCCTCTACTACCCGGGCATCGAGGTGCTGCCCCCGTTCGTGGCGTACGGCACCGACCGGATGACCGAAGCGCAGTACGGGGACGTCACCAAGGCATGGGAGCAGCGCCTGCGCACACTGGAGACGACCGAGCCCATCGCCTTCCGACGGCAGAACTCCGGTGACTACGAGATTCCCTCGCTGCACCTGAAGGAGGGACGCGAACCCGCGGGCCGGACCGGGTTCGGCCTGCATGTGCACGAGGCACGCGGCTGACCTCCGTACGGCCGAGGGGGGAACGGGGCCCGACGAACAGGCTGTCATCGGCAACCCCCGCACCACTACCCGCCCCCTTCTCCCGCTCGGGGTACGAGAGGCAGAGGCTGACTTCCTCTGCCCGCCCGCACCGCGGGTACGCAGAGATCACCCATATGCACCTACGCGGCTCTCTGCGAGCGGCCATGGCGTGAAATTCTGAACAGTGGTTCACTTCTTTCATGGCCTACCGCAAGACCCCCGCCGAGCTCAGCCGCCTGCGAGCCACCCGAGAGCGGCTGATCTCCTGTGCCACCACGGTGGTGGCCGACGTGGGCTGGGCGCAGGCATCCGTGAGTGCGGTCGCCGCCGCGGCGGGCATCGCCGCCGGCTCGGTGTACCAGCACTTCCCCTCCAAGGCGGCGCTCGCCGTGGAGGTGTTCCGGCGCGCGGCCGGACGCGAGGTGGAGGTCCTCGGCGCGGTGCTGCGCGGACCCGGTGACCCCGTCGAGCGGCTGACCCACGCCGTCGACGTCTTCGCCCGCCGCGCCCTGGAGAACCGCGGCCTCGCCTACGCCCTGCTCGCCGCCCCCGCCGACCCCGCGGTCGGCGCCGAGCGCCTCGACTTCCGCCGCCGCTACCGCGCCCTGTACGCCGAGGTGGTGCGCGAGGGCATGGCGGCCGGAGCCCTGCCGCCGCAGAACGCCGACATCACGGCCGCCGTCCTCACCGGCGCGATCGGCGAGGCCCTCGTCGACCCGCTCGGCACACCCGACGAAAACGCGGTCGAGGAACTCCTCGCCGATCTCACCGCCGCCGCTCTGCGCTGCGCGGGAGCCCCCACCGCCTGACCGCCCGGACCCTCGCAGGAGACATCCCATGCCGAGCCGACCCACCGCCGTCACCCACGAAGTCACCAACCAGCCGCCGCCGCTGACCGGACACGACGCCGCGGACGACCCGGTCCTGACCGAAGGCGTCCGCCGTGAGGGAGCCGCCTGGTCCCTCGACGACCTGCACCGCGTCGGCCGCCGCGCGGTCAGCGAAGAGGTGCAGCGCTGGGCCGACGAGGCCAACCGCCACGAACCCGTCCTGCGCACCCACGACCGCTACGGCCACCGCGTCGACGAGGTCGACTTCCACCCCGCGTACCACTCCCTCATGGAGGTGGCCGTCGGCGAGGGACTCGCCGGCTCCGCCTGGGCGGACCCGCGGCCGGGCGCGCACGTGGCGCGGGCCGCCGCCTTCATGGTGTGGAGCGGCACCGAGGCGGGACACGGCTGCCCGGTCTCCATGACGTACGCCGTCGTACCCGCCCTGCGCCATGCCCCCGACCTCGCCAAGACGTACGAGCCCTTGCTCACCAGCCGGGTCTACGACCCCGGGCTGCGCACCCCCACCGGCAAGCGGGGGCTGCTCGCGGGCATGGGGATGACGGAGAAGCAGGGCGGCACGGACGTCCGCGCCAACACCACGGCCGCCGTCGAACAGCCGGACGGGACCTGGCGGCTGCGCGGCCACAAGTGGTTCACCAGCGCGCCGATGAACGACCTCTTCCTCGTCCTCGCCCAGGCGCCCGGCGGCCTGTCCTGCTTCCTCGTCCCGCGGGTCCTGCCCGACGGCAGCCGCAACACCTTCCGCATCCAGCGCCTCAAGGACAAGCTCGGCAACCGTTCGAACGCCTCCAGCGAACCGGAGTTCGACGACACCGTCGCCTGGGCGGTGGGGCCCGAGGGCAAGGGCGTGCGCACCATCATCGAGATGGTCACCATGACGCGCCTGGACTGCGTCCTCGGCTCCGCCGCCGGGACGCGGGCCGCGCTCGCCCAGGCCGCCCACCACGCCCGCCACCGCTCGGTGTTCGGCGCGAAACTGATCGACCAGCCCCTCATGCGCAACGTCCTGGCCGACCTCGCCCTGGAGTCGGAGGCAGCCACCACCCTGGCGCTGCGCCTGGCCGGCGCCGCGGACCGGGCGCAGCGGGGAGACGGCGCCGAGCGCGCGTTCCTCCGGCTGGCCACCGCGGTCGGCAAGTACTGGGTGTGCAAGCGCCAGCCCGCCGCCGTCGCCGAAGCGCTGGAATGCCTGGGAGGCAACGGCTACGACGAGGCGTCGGGCCTGCCCCGGCTGTACCGGGACGCTCCGCTCAACGGCATCTGGGAGGGGTCGGGAAACGTCAACGCCCTCGACATGCTGCGTGCCCTCGCCCGCGAACCCGAGTCGCTGGAAGCCTTCCGCGCCGAGGTCGAGGCGGCGGCCGGCGCCGACGCGCGGCTGGACGCCGCCTGGCGTGCGCTCCAGGGCGAGCTGACCCTCACCGAGGACGCTCCGCTGCGCGCCCGCCGCGTCATCGAACGCGCGGCTCTGGTCCTCCAGGGCTCGCTCCTGGTGCGCCACGCGCCCCCGGCCGTGGCGGACGCCTTCTGCGCCGCGCGCCTGGCCCAGGACCGCGGCCTCGCCTTCGGCACACTGCCGCCGGGGGCGGATTTCGGGGGGCTGCTGGAGCGGCTGCCGGTCTGAGGGCCCGGACTCGCGGGCGCCGCCCTCCAACTGCCTGCCGGGCCCCGGGACGGCTCGCTACCGCCGTACGGTGCCGGGACGGCCACCCACGCGCAGGCGACCGGTCCCGGCCGGGGTTCAGCCGGTGATCTCGATCCGCCCGCCGCCCGACCTGGCCGTGCGCCTGGGTGTCGACGAGCCGGTACTGCGCGCGGCCGACCTGCTCGTCCACCCGGTGCTCACCCGCGACCGGCAGGCCATGGCCGACCTGGTCGGCAAACGCTCGGGCCCCTCGCACGCGCCCCCGCGGCGGCGCACGGCCCCTCTCCCTGAGCGTGCGGGCGCTCACCTACTGCCTGGAGCGCATCCGATCACTCACCGGCGCCGGAGTCGTAGGACGGCCACCCGCGCGGCACCGGACGCATCCCCTTCGGCCAAGTTCCGCACGGGCGCCGTCATGGTCGCCCGGCGGTGGCAGCACGGCCGCGACCTCGTCCTACTCGTTCGTGAGCGAGGGCATTGGGGCGTAGGAGGCAGAAGTGGAGGGGAGCGATTCCGGCCGGTACGCGTCGGCATATGCAGCAGAGCTTTGCCCAAGGCTTGGTCTTGGCGTTACGTTCTGCGCCATGTCGGTGACTCAGCAGCAACCGACGGGGGGTCAGTCGGCGGGGGAGCTGAACGCGCGGATCCGTGCCCTGATGATCCGTAGCGGCGGATTTCTCGACGACGAACAGCGACGGGAGTACGCCGAATTGCTCGAGGCGTGGGCGATCGCCGTGCGGCGCCGGTGACACGGGCGCAGTGCACACCGGCGGCGCGAGCTGTCCGGGCCACCATGGACCGTGGGCCCGCTGCGGGTCCAGGGAGTGCTCCCCGCCGCGGACGAGCGCATCTTTCCTGATAGGGCATCAGAATGGTGCGGTAGCGCGGCCGTTACGCTCCGCGCGCGTCGTTTCGTTCGCCTCGCACGAGGTACCCGTACACGGAGGAACTGTCCTGTGCCCGCTGGGGTCGCGCCGATGACGGCACGGCCCCAGCTCCCGTCCCCGTACCGGCGGGGCGCCTCCCGCGCCCGGCCGGTGAGGGGGCGCCTGCGCGTGGAGAGCGGACGGAGGGGGCTGCTCTCCACGCGCACCCGGCCCGTCGGGCGCGGCCCGGAGGTACGCCGCGCCTACTGGTACTGGGCGATCTGGATCAGGTTGCCGCAGGTGTCGTCCAGCACCGCCGTGGTGACCGGGCCCATGTCCGCCGGCTCCTGCGTGAAGCGCACGCCGAGACCGCGCAGCCGGGCGAACTCGGCCCGCACGTCGTCCACCGCGAACGAGGTCGCCGGAATGCCGTCGGCGACCAGCGCGTCCTTGTACGGCTTCACCGCGGGGTGGCCGGAGGGTTCGAGCAGCAGCTCGGTGCCGTCGGGGGCCTCGGGCGAGACCACGGTCAGCCACCGGTCCGTGCCCATGGGGACGTCGTGCTTCGTCACGAAGCCCAGGATGTCGGTGTAGAAGCGCGCCGCCTTCTCCTGGTCGTCGACGAAGACGCTGGTCAGATTGATCCTCATGGAGTGCTCCCGGGTGCCTCGGTCCTGAGCCACCGGCTCACGGCGGTCTCAAGCGGTTCGGTGTTCAGGTCGTGGAACTTGTACCGCCCCTCGCGGCGCGCCCGGACCAGATCGGCGGCCTCCAGCACGGCGAGGTGCTGGCTGATCGCCTGGCGGGACAGGCCCAGGCCGTGCTTGGTCGCCAGCCGCGCGCATATCTCGAACAGCGACTGGCCGCCGCGCTCCGCCAGCTCGTCGAGGATCCGCCGGCGCGTGGGGTCGGCCAGGGCCTTGAAGACATCGTCCGTCACCCCTCCAGCATAGGCAAGTAGCGACTTGCCTATCAAGCGGGCGGGCGCGGGTCCGACGTCGTCCCGGGCAGCTCCAGCGGGGGGGGGGGGTGACGGAGGCGGCCGCTGGGGCGCAACGCCCACCCGCGCGGTGGCGTTCGGCGACAGTGGCGAGGTCCGCGGCCAGTCGCCGTTCCCCCGGGTGCGGGGCGCGCAGGACGAGCTGGATGCCGTTCACCGGACACCTCCAGCGGTACGGCCCTGACCAGGGCCGGTCGCTTCGACGACGCGCGCGGTGGCGCCGCCCTCCGTGGGCCGTACGGTGCCCGGCCCGGAGGGCGCCGAAGCGATGGTGGTGGGCGCCGGGGAGACCTGCCCCGCGGCTTTCTCGACGAGAGCGACAGCGGCCGCGGCCGTCAGGCACCCCTTGGATCAGCCGAGACCACGGTGGGCGGCCCACAACGCTCCGGCACGGCCGGCGGCGTCCGAGACCAGGGCAGCCAGTGCGGGATCTTCGGGGACGGGGAACGATACGTAGCCGCCCCGACCACCGGCGACCGGTCGGCCGTAGGCCTTCACGGCGAGGTGCCCGTCCGGGAGGAGCCGGACGTTCAGGGTGGTCAGTGTGAAGGCTTCGCCGCGTCGGGTGTCCGTCCAGCGGAGCGCCTGCGGGATCGTGACATTGATCGCCAGAGCACTTACTTCCAGGTCGCGGCCCATGCACGGATGATCGCACGCGCCCCCGCCAGGGGCGGCGGCCGCCCGTTGTCGCGCCAGGCACTCCGGCCCC
Source organism: Streptomyces sp. NPDC006552 (assembly GCF_040611655.1). NCBI lineage: Bacteria > Bacillati > Actinomycetota > Actinomycetes > Kitasatosporales > Streptomycetaceae > Streptomyces > Streptomyces sp. NPDC006552. Next base: position 44,714 of record NZ_JBEXOS010000045.1, on the reverse strand, counting down.
GGGTCGACACACAGCCTGACCGCCCCGGGTGGGGAGTTGTCCGGCTTCTCTGTTGATGGCCGGTGGCCCGTTTCGCGGACTCCGCCACCGGCCGGTTCAGCGCCCTTCTTGGTTCCTCACGCTTCCGAGGGCCGTGGCGCCGTGGCCCCGGGCGCTGGGCGGCTCAGCAGGTGACGACCTTGCCGTAGGAGCCGCGGCCCCAGTTCCACTCCCACTGCTCGCCCGGCTGGTACGTGAGACACGGTGAGTCGTTGCCCCAGTCGATGACGACCTTCAAGTGCATCGCCTCGCCGCAGTTGTTGGTGACCTTCACGTACTTCCTGTGCTTGATGACGTCCCGCCTGACGCAGGCCGGGGCCGTGCCCTGGACCGCTGCCGCGGTGACCGCCGGAGCCGATGCGGCGGCCGACGCGGTGGAGGTCGTCGCGAAGCCGACGCCGAGGAGGGTGGCGGCCGCGATGAGGCTGCCGGTGAGACGGGTGCGGTACTTCATGTCCGGTTTCCCTTCAGTAGGCCCGGGAGGCCGTGAGCTGCGTGTGGTCGCTCCGCAGACTCTGCCGACCTCTTCGGGCCCAGGGCCACCGACATGGCCGAAGACCATCCCTTCGGGGACACGACAGGGGCCGTTCACCTGGTTCCGCGGGGCGCGGGACCTATCCCGGCGGCGGTCCCCGTTCCCGTGCCGCACCGGATCATGGCCGCGGGCCGGAGGGGCCGCCTCCGTTCTCCAGGGGCGTCCGGCCGCGGCCGCGGTCCGCGACGACAACCCGCGCGGCGGCTCCGACTACGATCCCAGTGTCCGTTCGTACGGATCGTCCTGCCTGGTTTGAACAAGGAGAAGCGCTGTGCCCCTGGTGAGCGTCGTGATGCCCGTGTACAACTCCGCCGCCACGCTCGGTGCGGCGGTCCGGTCCGTGCTCACGCAGACCCACAGCGATCTGGAGCTGCTGGTCACCGACGACCAGTCCTCCGACGACTCCATGGAGCTGCTGAGGGAGTTCGCCCGCCAGGACGAGCGGGTCCGGCCCGAGTCCGCGCCCGAGCGCGGCGGCGCCGGGCGGGCACGCAACCTCGCCATCGAGCGGGCCAAGGGGGACTACGTGGCCTTTCTCGACAGTGACGACATGTGGCTGCCGGAGAAGACCGCGCGGCAACTCGCGTTCGCCGCGGAGGGCACTGCCCCGCTGACGTTCACGTCGTACTTCAAAATGGACGCCGACTACGCCGGAGAGAGCACCGACTTCGTCCCGAACGGACGCGTGATCCCCGCCCGCGCCCACGTGGACTACCGCGCGATGCTGGTCAAGGACTACATCGGCGCCCTGACCGCCATGTACGACCGCAACGTCCTCGGCACGCGGCTGATGCCGGAGATGCGCAAGCGCCAGGACTATGCCCTGTGGCTGTCGATCATGCGCGACGGCGCCGACGCCCGCGGTCTCGCCGAGCCCCTGGCGGTCTACCGGGCCCACCAGGCCGGATCGCTGTCCTCCAACAAGCTCTCGCTCGTCCCGTACAACTGGGAGCTGTACCGCGAGCACGAGGGCCTGTCGGTGCCCCGGTCGACCCGGGCGCTGGCCGGCGCCGTGTGGCAGTCGCTGCGCAACTCCCGTATCTAGTACGACGCGTGCGTCACACCGGTCGGACGGCGGCGCCGGGCCGCCGTCCGACCGGGGCACGGTGACAGGCCTGTGACAGAAACCGGGGCAACGGATGCGCGGGGTCGGGGGTCGTACGGGGTGAACATCGACCTACATGGGGGAAGACCACAATGAACGCACACCTGCGCAAGGGCACGATGGCGCTGGCCGCGATGGCGGCCGTGGCGGGCGCCGCCGCCGCGACGACCCCGGCGGCCGCCGCCGACGACCCGCAGTTCCTCGCACCGTCCGACCTGCCGCCGCACCCGCGTTCCGAGTGGTTCGCGGGCCCGGTCACCGCCGGTCAGCCGGACCCGCTGCCGATGTGCGTGGGCGACGCCCTGCCGTCGACGTCCATGCACCGCGTCTTCCGGACCGACTACGACACGGGGGCGCTCCAGGTGACCGTGGTCGAGCGCAGTGTCGAGCGCGCCAAGGACTTCGCGGCCCTGCTGCGCCGGCACATGTCCGACTGCCCGCACGAGTTGGTCACGCAGGACCCCGACGTGACCGCCACCGAGCGGTTCTACGGCCCGCTGGCGGTCGGCGACGGCGCCGACGTCTACGGGATCAACACCACGACCACCTGGGGCGCCACCGACATCAACCTGTTCTCCATCGGCCGTGACGGCAACATCGTCACCGTCGTGAAGTGGGGCGAGATGGGTGACTTCACCAACGCGCCGCTCGACGCCTTCAAGGCGACGACGGTCACCGCGGTGAACAAGCTGAGCTGACTGGCAGTTCGCAGCAAGGGCTTGGCTTGGAGGGCCGGGGGCGCGGTACGACGAGCGGCGCGCCCCGGCCCTCACCGCATCCCCGGCTCCAAAGAAGTGTCCACTGCGCCGCGTGCCCGCGACCTTGTGACCCCGGTCGCAGGGGACATCGCTGGGCCCACAGCCATCAGCAGCGACGACCGAACCAGCCCACCCCGTGCCCGCCTCTTCCGCCGGACGGCATGCCGCCCCGAACCTGCCGCGTCACGCTGGTCGGGCCGCCGCCTCAGCGGGTGCGGACGGCTGCCCCTGACTGCGCAGCCGCACGGTCAGCGCGCACGCGCCCCCGGCCAGAACGCCGAAGACGAGCGCCGCCGAGACTCCTGAGCCCATCGAGATGTAGTACAACAACGGCCCACCGGTGCTGAATTGATAAGAGAGCAAGGAGTGCCACAGCTCGTTCACCTCGACCCCGAGGGTGGTGACGGCGACGGCCCCGAGCGCGCAGGCAGGATAGGTCACGCGCTCCAGCCGGACGACCAGCAACCGCAGCCCCCACCAGACCACGGCGAGCAGGGCCACCTCGCCGGCCCGGTACGGCAGCCAGCGTCCCGGGGCGGACCCGGTGGGCATGCTCCAGGCGCCGAGCTGGATCCACTGACGCAGCAGGTCACCGGGGTCGGACAGGCGCCCGGCACCAGGCACTCCGGTCTGGATCTGACCGGCGACCCGGTCGTTCGAGAACACGATGACCGCGAAGGCGACGACCGCGGTCCCCACGGTGGCCGCGAGCCGCGCGGTGGCGGCCGTGGGCGCGGCCACGGGCGGCTCCGCGCCCGGCTCGCGCCGCAGCACCCTCATGACCGCGGTGGCCGCTCCCGCGGCCACCAGGGCGGCGGCCACCGGCAGTTCACGGCCTTGCGCCATGGCGCCCGCCAGCCGGGGCAGCAGGCGGAACCCCGCCGAGCCGCCCGAGGCGACCGTCCACGGCGCGGAGACGGTGACGGCGAGCATGGCCACGACGATGCCCCACCCCCACAGGGCGGCCGCGCAGAGCGCGGAGTGCCGGAAGCCGCGGCCCGACAGCCACCGCAGCAGAGGCAGCGCGCCACAGGGGAACAGCAGGACGAGTGCGGCGTAGCGCACGCGCATGGCGGTCTCCCGCAGCGCGGCGTAGTCCGTGCCGTAGCCGGCCGCGCCCGCCGGATCGGTGAACTGCGATGAGGACGGCAGATCGGTGGACCACGGACCTGTCATCGCTCTCAGCCGGTTCGCCTCATCCGGGCCGAAGAACGCTGTGGCACCCGGAAGAGCGAGTGCGTGGGCGGCGGAACCCGCGCACCACAAGAGCCCGGCCAACAACAGTGCTCCCAGCAGCGCCGGCCCCAGCGCACGCCGATACGTCATCGTCCGTCCCCACCCCTCGCCCGCGACTGCGGGCTCTTCCGCCGCTTTCGCGGTCCATGACAACAGCGACAGATGTACCAGACACCCGCCGACCCCGAGGACCACGCACTCCACCCGGCCCGGGGCCGTAGGCTCTCGGTGTCCCGTCACGCGGAAGGAGCCAGAAGAGACTGTGGTCGACGAGCGAGTTGTCCTTGTGACCGGCGGAGGTTCGGGCATCGGGGAGGCCACGGCCCGGCTGCTGCGTGAAGGGGGTCACTTCGTGGTGGCCGCCGGGCGGCGGAGCGAGCCGTTGCGGCGCCTGGAGCGGGAGATCGGCGTGCTCGCACACCCCTGCGACGTCGGCGAACCGGAGGCCGCCGACGCGCTCGTCGAGGCGGCGCTGGCCGCCTACGGACGCATCGACGGGGTCGTCCTCAACGCGGGCATCGGGCGCGGGGGCGCCGTCGGTGACCTGTCGCTCGACGACTGGGACGAGGTGATGCGCACCAACGTCACGGGCCCCCTGCTGCTCCTTCGCGCAGCCGTCCCGCACCTGCTGGAGTCGCGCGGTGCGGTGGTCGGCGTCGCCTCGGTCTCCGCGCTGCGCAACGGCACGAGCAACGTGCCGTACGCCACGTCCAAGGCGGCCCTGCTCCAGCTGTGCCGCTCCGTCGCCGTCGACTACGGGCGCCGGGGCGTGCGGTCCAACGTCGTCTGCCCTGGCTGGGTGCGGACCGAGATGGCCGACCGCCGCATGACGCGCTTCGCCGCGGACGCGGGTCTGGGCGAGGGAGACGCCGGGGCCGCCTACGAAGAAGCCACCAGGCTGCTGCCGCAGGGCAGGCCGGGCGAGCCGCGCGAGATCGCCGAGACCATCGGCTGGCTGCTCTCCCCGGCGGCCTCGTACGTGAACGGAGCGGTCCTCACCGTCGACGGCGGGGCGACGGCGCTCGACCCGGGAACCCTCGGCTTCGACTTCCACGTCACGCCCCGCGGCCACCAGATCTCCGACACCCCCTGACATCCACTGGCACCGCTGGGCGTCCCAGAGCGCCCAGCGCGCCGCCACGGGCCTACCGAACGCCATTCAGACGCGTTCCCGGTAACCGGCGGCGACCGCCACCGTGGCGAGCAGGGTCAGCGCGCCCACCAGGACCAGCGCCGACGACATGCCCGCGGCGAAGTCCCGCCCGGCGCCGGAGAGCACCGTCCCGGTGACCGCGACCCCGAGCGCCGCGCCCAGTTCGCGGGAGGCCGTGCCGAGGCCGGAGCCCAGGCCCGCCTGGTGGGCCGGCAGCGAGGTCAGGACGCCGATGGTCAGGGCCGGCATGCAGGTGCCCGTGCCGAAGGAGATGACCAGCAGCCACAGGACGTAGACGCCGTACGGGGTGTGCGGGCCCGCCGTCGAGGTGCCGAGCAGACCGGCACCGATCAGCGCCAGGCCGGCCGTGATCACCGGACGCGGCCGCGCCTGCCACCTGGCGGCGAGCTTCGGCGCGAGCGCCATGCCCACGGTCACCGGCATGATCGCGACACCGGTGAGTGCGGGGCCGTACCCCTTGACGCCTTGCAGGTACTGGGAGTTGACGAAGAAGAGGGAGAACAGGCCGAAGAAGCTCACGGCGAGGCCGAGCGTCGCCGCCCGCAGCCGCGCCGAGCGGAAGACCCGTGGGTCGAAGAGCGGCGCCCGCGAGCGCCGGGCATGCGCGGTGAACGCCGCAGCCAGCAGCGCTCCGAGCCCGAAGGCGACGAGGATACGGGCCGAGACCCAGCCGTACACCGGGCCCTCGATGATGCCGAAGAGGATCGCGACCAGGGCCGCCGTGACCAGAAGGGTGCCGAGCGGGTCCGGGCTGCCGCGGTCCACGCGTTCCGTGCGGGGGACGACGCGTGCCACCGCCCCGGCCAGCAGCGCCGCCAGCGGGACCATCGCCCAGAACAAGGCGCGCCAGGACAGGAACTCACCCGCGAGCCCCCCGCCCAGGTTGCCGAGCGCGCCGCCGAGGCCGAGCGCCAGGGTCCACGCGGTCATGGCCCGGGCGCGGCGCTTCGTCTCGCCGGCCAGGTGGACGAGGATCGACATGGTCGCCGGGGTGATCAGCGCGGCGCCGGTCCCGCAGACCGCGCGGCCCGCGATGAGCATCTCCGGCGTCGCGGCGAGTGCGCTGCTCGCCGCGCCCGCCGCGAAGAGTGCGAGCCCGGTCAGCAGCGCACCCTTGCGGCCGTGGCGGTCGGCCGCGGCGCCCGCCGGGATCAGCAGGCCCGCGAACGCGATGACGTATGCGTCGACCGTCCACATCAGCTGCGTCGCGGTCGGACGCAGGGCCGATGAACTCAGCTGCGGGATGAGGAGGTTGACCGCGGCGACCATGCTCTGCGCGACCATGACGCAGGCGCAGACCGTGAACAGGGTGAGGCGCCCCAGGCGGGGCGCGGCCGCCTCCCGGGCCGGGGGCGCGGACGTGATGTGGGCAGGCGAGGACATGGCTCCTCCAGGGAGCTTTTGGCGGTGGTGGGGGATGCCCGTCCAACGTAGGGTCGGCACTCGTCTGCTTTCCAGTGCAATGTGTGCAGGGGATGATTGTGTATGGCGCAATCCGGTACCGGAGCTGCGGCTTCGCCGTCCGTGACGGGCGGCCTCGACCTGAATCTCCTCGTCGCGCTCGACGTGCTGCTGGAGGAGCAGAGCGTGCGCGGCGCGGCCCGCCGCCTCCATCTGTCCGAACCCGCGATGAGCCGCACCCTCGGCCGGGCCCGCAGAGCACTCGGCGACCCGCTCCTGGTACGCGCCGGCCGGCAGATGGTGCCGACGCCGTACGCGCTGTCGCTCCGGGCCGAGGTCGGGGTCGTGGTGGAGCGGGCCCGGGCGCTGTTCGCGGCCCGCGGGGCGGAGGATCTGCGGTCCCTCACCCGGACGTTCACCGTCCACGGAAGTGATTCGCTCGCCGCGCTCCTAGGCCCGCCGTTACTCTCCCGGGCCGCGGCCGAGGCGCCGGGCATCCGGCTCCGCTTCCTCGGTGAGAGCCACCTGGACGCGCCGGTGCTGCGGGAGGGTACGGCCGACCTTGAGGTCGGTGTCATCGACGCGACCGCGCCCGAGGTGCGGATCGAACCGCTCTCCGTGGACCGGATGCTGGGCGCCGTACGCGCTGGACACCCGTTGCTGCACGGCGAGTTGACGGCGCGTCGGTTCGCCGAGGAGGCCGAGCACCTCACCGTCTCGCGGCGGGGGAAGCTGCACGGTCCGGTCGACGAGGCGCTCGCCGGACTCGGGCTGCGGCGCCGGGTGGTGGGCAGCGTCGGCTCGTTCCCCTCGTCGCTGTTCTTCCTGCGCGAGACGGACCTCGTCGGACTGGTCGGCTCCTGGTGTCTGCCGATGACCGACGCGCTCGGCCTCGTCACGTTCCCTGTCCCGCTGGATCTGCCGCCGCTGCCGATCGGCCTCGCCTGGCATCCGCGCCACGACGCGGATCCGGCCCACGCCTGGCTGCGCGGATGTGTGCGCGACCTCATGCGCGCGCAGGCGCCGGCCGGGGCCGGTCCGTCCGGCGCCCCGGACGCCGGGCCCGGCCGGGACGCCGACCTCTGAGGCTGCTCGACCCGGCGGCGGCCGGACGGAAGGATCCGGCATCATGGCGGAATGATCAAGAAGTCGAGCCGTGAGCTGAACGTCCTCGTCCTGCGCGACACCGACCGGATCACCGATGCCCTGCGGACCGCGCTGCGCTCGGCGTCCGACGCGGAGCGGCCCGGCCTGGAGAGGGCGGCCGCCCTCGTCGCCGAGGCGGCCGCGCGCGAGGACGCCGAACTGCGCGGGGAGTGGGTGCGTGCCCGCCTCGCGGCGGCGGGCCACGAGGGCCCCGCCGACTCGGTCCAGGCGATCAAGATCCTGCGCCGGAGCGAGCCCGGTCTGAGCCTCTACACGGCGGTCCGGCTCGCGAAGGACGCGGTGCAGGGGTCGGCGCGGAGCGCGACGGAGACACAGTGAGGGTTGCGGCGCCGCATGCCGGGGCGGGTCCGGTGGGGTAGTTCCGCGGGCTCTCGGCCGAGGTGCCGGGCCCGGCGGCGACCCCCCCGGACTCCCCTTCCGCACCGCGGATCTCACCCGGCAGCGGACGCCGCAGGACCACTCTCCGGACGGGTGCGCGGTCCTTGGCACTCCAATTGCCACCCGTTCCGTGTGTGTGCACCTTCTCGCAGACCGGCCGGATCGTCGACACCCCCGAAGGAGGTACCGGGCGCCTTCATCCCGTCGGCCGAGAACGACGGCTGACACCGGCCCTCCCCGGCCTTCGCTCACCTGCCCCGGCGGGCGTCCGCGCCCGCCGGCTCAGGTGCCGGCGACCGGTACGAGGGTCAGATACGCGATGCCGAGGACGTCGCGGTAGCCGTCCAGCCAGGACGTCCGCTGCCGGTCGACACGTGCGCGGGTCTCGGCGGCGAGCGGATGGTCCGGGTTCGTGGCGAGCCAGACCTCCGTGTCGTGGCGGTAGCCGGACTCGAACTCCTCCCACTCCGCACGCCCCGCCGACTCGGTCCAGACCGGCCGGAAGCCCGCCCCCACCGCGAGGTCGACGAGCGGCCCGAGCCGCAGATGGTCGTCGGCCCGCGCCCCGGGCCACATGGACGCGAGTTCCTCCACCGCCGGGGCGCGCTCCCAGAACCCCTCACCCAGGACGACGCGGCCGCCTGGCCGGACCAGGCGGCGCAGTTCACGCAGGACGACGCCGGGATCGTAGGGCTGGCCGGGGTCGCACAGCGCCTGGCCGGCCCCGAGGCAGAGCACGGCATCGACGGGCCCGCGCGCCGTGCCGAGGGCCGACTCCTCGGCGAACTCGACCCGCCCGGCCAGCCCGCGTTCCCGGGCGAGGTCGCGGCCCCTGGCCAGATCCTCGGCGTTGATGTCGAGGCCGACACCCGTCGCACCCGGCACGGCTTCCAGCACGCGGAGCAGCAGTTCGCCCCAGCCGCAGCCGATATCGAGGACGGTGGCGGGCGAGGCGGCGGCGAGCCGCGCCACGATGCGCGCGGCGCGGGCCTCGGAGAGCGGTCCGTGGAAGGCCAGGGCGCCGAGGCGCGGCGGAAGACCGGGAGCAGGTGCCATGGGCAGGGAGGCTAGTTCACGGCGGGCGGCGTGCCGAGTGGTTTGCCGGCGCGGCCCGACCCTGTGGCGCCGCAGATGCTCTCACGCCGCCCGCATACTTGCCGCATGGACACCTCACGGGCTGCCTGGCGCAACACGACCCACGACTGGGCCGGCACCGTCGACCTCGGCCACGTGGAGCACATCCGCCAGAACCCGGCCCACTATGCCCCGGGCGGCGTCCGGCACCTGATCCTGGAGGCCGTCGCGTACGCCGCCGACGAGGCCGAGTGCGGCGGCGGCGGCCACTGCCGCATCATCCTCCACCCGGACGGGTCCGTCGCCGTGGCCGACGACGGGCGGGGCACCGACACCCGGTTCGACGAGCACGGCCACCCCGTGCAGAAGCCGGTGGCGGCGACGAAGGACCTCCGCTTCTTCGACGCCCCCGCCCCGCCGCTCCTCCCCGACTCCCACCCCCGGCGGGGCATGTCCACCGTCACCGCCCTCAGCACGTGGCTCGTCCACACCAACCGCCGGCACAACGGATCGTGGCGCCGGCGCTACGAACACGGGGTGCCGGCCACCGGCCTGGAGCCGCTCGCGGAGGACGGCACGACCGGGACCACCGTGCACTTCCTCCCGGCTGCCGGGCCCCTGCGCGGGGCCCTCACCCTGCCCGCCGACGAACTGACCCGGCTCACCGCATCCTGGCCCCACCTCGCCGTCCGCATCGACGACCGCCGCACATCCTGACCGCCCCCCGGCCGCACGTCATATGTCGGGGCGCGTGCACGGCGGAGGAGCCCCGCCCTCGAATCCGCAGGTCCCCGCCGGGTCCTCGGGCGCCGCGGTGAGGGGTACGTGTCCGATCGCCCGGCCCCGGCGGTCCAGGAGGCGGCCCATACGCTTGGCGCTGTACAGCGTGATGCTGCGTTCGCTGATCCGCAGGCCGGGATGGCGGCGCAGGATGCGTTCCTCCAGGGCGGGGCAGTCGGCGTGGGACCGCAGCCAGACCGAGAGCAGCAGATTGTCCGGTCCCGTGACCGAGGAGCACAGCCGGGTCTCCGGGAGCGCCGCCAGGGAGCGCGCCACGGCATCCGCGCCGGGCCCCGGGGCCGCGACCCGGAAAGTCGCGATGACAGGCCACCCGGCGAGCTGCTGAGTGAGGTCGCACCGGAAGTAGACCTCACCGTTGCCGATCATCCGCCGCAGCCGCCGGCGGACCGTCGTGTCGCTCAGCCCGCAGTCGCGCGCCAGCTCCGCGTGGCCGCGCCGGCCGTCCGCACCGAGCGCGTGCAGCAGCCTGCGATCGCTCTCGAACGGGCCGGCCTTGGTCTGCGCCCGGCCGTGCCGGTCCCCGTCGGCCAGGTGGGCGCGCTGGCGCTCGTTCAGGGTGTGGACCAGCCAGCCGCTGCCTTCCCGGTGGACCTGGGTGCAGATACTGGACCGTACCGAACGCACCCCCGGCAGACCGCCGAGGCGCCGGGAGACGAAGTCGTCCAGAGCGGGCAGGTCACGGGCGGCCACCCCGAGGAACAACTGGTGCTCCCCGGTGGTGCGTTCGAGGCTGAAGACCGGTCCCCAGGACCCGATGCGCCGGGTCAGCGCTTCGAGGGAGTCCGGCGCGCAGGCGAGGTCGACGTAGCTGATCACCGAGGCGTGCTGCGCCGGGTAGGCGGTCATCCAGGCCATGCCGCTCTCGTGGAGGCGGCGCCAGCGGCGGGCCGCCGTGGTGGCGTCGATGCCGATGACCGAGCCGATCCGGGCCCAGGACGCGCGCGGTCGGAGTTGCAGCGACTCGATCAAGGCGAGGTCCAGTTCGTCCAGTTCGCCTGAGGCACTCATGGCTCCCGACGGGGTGGGACGGGGGCGGTGCGGCGGCGGGGGCACGAGGCCGGTGGGGGACACGGGGCTCATCCTGGCAGCCCCGGAAGGCGATTTGAAGATCGTCCCGCAGACAGACCGGCGCCCACCGACCGTCGCCGGACCGAACCGGCCCGGACGGTTTCCGGCGTTCGGCCCGCCCCGGCGCCGGATTCCTGCGATGCGGCCGCCGCGAGCGACGTGCGGTGCAGGGTGACCGCCAAGCCACACCGCACCCCGCACCACCTCACCGACCGGGAGGACTCTTGTGCACAGAACCACGCGGACCACGGTGGTCCTGCTGTTCGTCGCCTGGGCCGTCGACTATCTCGACCGCCAGGTCATCAATCTGGCCTTGCCGGAGATCGGCGAGACCTTCGCTCTGACCCACGGTGAGCGTGGCCTCGTCCTGTCCGCGTTCTTCGTCACCTACGCGCTGGCGCAGATCCCCGGCGGCCTCCTCGCCGGCCGGGCCGGCGGGGTCCGGATGATCTGCCTGGCGCTCGTCCTGTGGTCGGTGTTCACCGGTCTCACGGCGATCGCGTGGTCCTTTGCCGTCCTGCTGGCCTTCCGCGCCCTGTTCGGTGCGGCGCAGGGGCTGTTCCCCGCGGCGGCCATCGGCGCGCTCAGCCGGCGCAGCCGTCCCGAGGAGCGGCTGACGGCCAACGGATGGATCCAGAGCTCCAACGCGGTCGGCGCCCTCCTGGCGGCGGTGCTCGGCGCGATGCTGCTCGCGCGGTGGGACTGGCGAGTGATGTTCGCGACGGTGTCCCTGCTGGGCTTCCTGGTGGTGCTCGCGGTCCGCCGCTGGATGCCCGCCGCCCTGCCGGAGCAGCAGACCGGGCCACCCGTGAAACCGGCGAAGGGCGCGGCTGTCGCGCTGATGCGCTCGCCGGTGATCCTGGGGTTCGCGGTGATGTTCTTCGCCTACGACATCGTCATCTGGGGTCTGAACAGCTGGAGCGCGTCCTTCCTGATGGAAGAACGGGGCCTCGCCGTGGGGGACGCCGGCCTCGTGGCCCTCGGGCCGACACTCGTCGCCGCGGTCGCGGCCGTCGCCGGCGGCAAGCTGTCCGACCGCTTGGAGGGGCGCCCGCGCCGCATCGTCGTCCCCGCCATGGTGGCCGCGGCGGCCCTGCTCGTCCTGCTGCCGCTCACCGGGAACACGGCGCAGTTCGTGGTGGTCGGCACGCTCATCAGCGGTGTCGTGGGGCTGTGTTACATGCCCTGTTTCTCGGTACCGCTGCGCAGCCTCCCGCCGGGCCTGACGGGCGCCGCCTCCGCCGTCATCCTCCTCGGCGGCCAGCTCGCCGGGATCATCGTGCCGGTCGCCTTCGGACACCTCGTGGACGCCGCCTCGTACAAGGTCGCCTTCTGGGCGCTGGCCATCGGCCCGGCGCTGGCCGTCGCGGCGGTGCTCTGGGTGCCGCAGACCTCGCCCCCGTTCCTGGCACGGCTCCACCGCGTCCTCACCGGCCTGCACCCGGACACGCACACGAACCCCCACCCGCACACAGACAAGGAGGACGACCATGACGCGTCCGCAGCCCCGCACCGACCCTGACGCCGCGCCGGACGAGTTCGGTCCGACCCACGACCTGACGGAACGGCTGCCGCACTGGGAAGACGTCTACCGCGACCTGCACACCCACCCCGAACCGGCCTTCCAGGAACACCGCACCGCGGCCACCGTCGTCCGCGAACTGCGCCGCATCGGCGGCTGGGAGATCACCGAACGGGTCGGCGGCACCGGCGTGGTGGCCGTCCTGCGCGGCGGTGCCGGCCCCGTCGTCTGGCTCCGCGCGGACATGGACGGTCTGCCGGTCACCGAGCAGACCGGGCTGCCCTACGCATCCGTCGAACCGGGCCTCATGCACGCCTGCGGCCATGACGTGCACGTCGCCGCGCTGCTGGGGGTCTGCCAGCAGCTCGCCGCGCGGCCCACCGCCTGGCGCGGCACCGTGGTCGCCGTCTTCCAGCCGGCGGAGGAGGTGGGCCGCGGCGCCCGCGCGATGCTCGACGACGGCGTCCTCGACCGCTTCCCGCGCCCCGACGTGGTGCTCGGCCAGCACGTGGGACCGCTGCCCGCCGGCCTCGTGATCACCCGGCCGGGCGCCGTCATGGCGGCGGCCGACAGCGTGCGGGTCACCCTGCACGGCGCGGGCGCGCACGCCTCCACCCCGCACTTCGCCGTCGACCCGATCGTCATGGCCGCCGCGGTGGTGCTGCGGCTCCAGACGTTCTCCGCCCGGCAGGCCGCGCTGAACCCCGCCACCCTCCTGACGGTGGGGGCGGTGCACGCGGGCACGGTCCCGAACGTCATCCCGCACACCGCCGAACTGCTCTGCAGCCTGCGCACGTACGACGAACAAGCGCGCGCGGACGCCTTGGCCGGCATCCGGCGGATCATCCTCGCGGAGGCGGAGGCCCAGGGCGCCCGCCAGGCACCGGAGATCGAGACCTACGACTCCTTCCCCCTGCTCGTCAACGACCCGCCCGCCACCGACCGCCTCCTGTCCGGCCTGACGGACGCGGGCGTGCTGACCCACGCGCTCGCCATGCCGCTCGCGGCCAGCGAGGACTTCGGCACGTTCGCGACCGCGGCCGGCTGCCCGTCGGTCTTCTACCACTTCGGCGGCGCCGACCCCGCGGACTTCGACGCCGACGCGGTCGCGTCCCTGGAACGCGGCGCTCTCCCGCCCGGCACCGTCATGAACCACTCCCCGTACTACGCCCCGTCCGACCGGCACGCCGTCGCCGCCGGCGTGCGCCACCTGCTCACCGCCGCCGGAACATGGCTGACCGGCGACGACACCCCGGCCACGGCCTGACCGTCCCCTGCCGGACACCGCCAACGGCCGACCGCAGCACCCGCTCGCACCCCGTATCCCCGCCCCCGTGGCCGGTCGCGCCTCGACCGGCCGGCCACAGCCGGAAGGACAGCCATGAAGCGCTGTAAGACACCTCTCCTCACCGCCGCTCTCGCTCCGCGCGCCCCGACACCCCCGACTGCGCCTGGGAACCGCTGGGCTACCGGACGTCCAACGTCGCCTACCCGGACACCAACGCCCCGTACTGGCTCCTGCACTACACGGCGCAAAAGGGCCTCTCCATCCAGCTCAACGGCCGTTACGCCGACGCCCGTTACACCTCCCTCGCCACCTACGACGCGACGCGCGGCAGCGTCACCGGCCCCGACGGCGCCCCCTCCGCCCTGACCGACCACCAGATCCGTCCCGACCCCGGCAGCCGCAACCCGTACCAGCACCGCACCCGCCCGGGCGAGGCCTACACGGTCACGCCCACCGGCAAGCACCTGCTGATCCTGCGCACCATGGGGGCCACGGCGGGCTTCCGCCAGGCGATCCAGCGTGTCCCGGCGGGCAGCGACGCGGCGGGGACGGCCGCGGTGATGGGGGAGTACTTCCCCCGCGCGGCCTACTGCGACCTGGCCACGCTGGTCACCGACGCCCCGGACGCCTGCCGGGCGCCCTGAAGTTGCACGATCTGACGGAGGACGGCAGGTGGTCAGGGGCCCGTGGTGGTGGGACCGTGTGACGGTGCCACCGCCGGTTCCTGGGGCCTTCCGGTCCCCGCCGTCGTGGTGCGGGACGCAGGGGAGGGGATGTCAATGTTCCTCACGTCAGGGAACCGTTCGCCGCGCAGGGCCGGACCCGGTCGCCGTGTCGGCATGCTGGCGGCGAGCCTGGTGCTGGCGGCCGCCGCCATGTCCGGTCTGCCCGCCGCCGGTGCCGCAGCCGCCGTCCCGGGTGGGCCGACGCTCTACGTCGTCAACAGCGGTGACGGCAGCGTCTCGTCGGTCGACAGCAGCAGCAACACCACCACGTCCGGCATCAAGGTGGGCTCCACCCCCTACGGTGTGGCCGTCAACGCGTCCGGCACCCTCGCGTACGTCACGAACACGGACGACGGCACCGTCTCCGTGATCGACACGGCCACTTCGGAGGTGACCGCCACCATCCAGGCCGGGCCAATTCCCTACGCGGTGGCCGTCGCTCCGGACGACGCCCGGATCTACGTCACCCACCCCGGCGACGGGACCGTCTCCGTGATCAGCGCCGCCACCCGCGCCGTCACGGACACCATCACCGTCGGCGGGCGGCCCGTCGCCCTGGCGGTGAACCCCTCGGGATCGCAGATCTACGTCACCGACGACAGCGACGGCAACGCTCTGCGCGTGATCAGTACCGCGACCGGCACTGTCACCTCCATACCGCTGCCCGCCCACTCCTACGGGGTCGCCTTCAACCCCTCCGGCACCCTGGCCTACGCCACACTCGTCAACGGCGCCTCCCTCGCGGTGATCAACACCGCGACCGGCACGATGACATCGACCATCCCGGTCGGAGTCGCCCCGCACGCGGTGACCTTCTCCCCGGACGGGAGACTCAGCTACGTCACCAACAACGGCAGCGACACCGTCTCGGTGATCGACACCGCCACCGGCAGCGTCACCGCCACCGTCCCGGCCGGCGGCGGACCGGAGGGCGTGGCCTTCGATCCGGCCGGGAGCCGCGCCTACGTAACCGACGCAAGGGGCAACACGGTGAGGGTGATCTCCACCGCCACCAGCACGGTCGCCGCCACGTTCACCGTGGGCAGCCGGCCGAGCGGGATCGCCTTCGTCCCCGCGCCCGCGGCCGACCTGGGGGTGACCTTGGCGGCCAAGGGGGTCCCCGGGCTGCTCAACGGGCACATCGACTACACCGTCACCCTCACCAACCACGGCCCCGCCACCCTGAGTTCGGCCACCGTCACCGCCACGCTCCCCGCGCCGATGACCGCCACCAGCAGCGCCTGCACCACCACCAGCGGCCGCGTCGTCTGCACCGTAGGAACTCTCGCGCCCGGTGCCGGCACGACCCGTACGTTCCGGGTTCCCGTCGGCACACTCACCCTGGGGCTGCCCTACACCGTCACCGTGACGCGCAGTGCGGGCACCCCGGTCGACCCCCAGCCCGCGAACGACACCGCCACCCGCACATGCACCGTGGTGACCTCGTTGATCATCACCTGCGGCTGACGTCACCACCGCGTGAGCCCCCATGGCCGCCCTCCCGACCGTGGGGGTCACCCCGAACACTCCCGCCGTCGTCCGGACAGCCGACTGGACCATCGCCTGCCGCAACCGGGAAACGTTGCAGGAAGCGCGCCTCGCGGGTGCGCGCCGCGTCAGGACACCCGCGCCACCACCGCGTACATCCCGCTCGGCTCCGGCTGCACCGGCTCCCCGTGGAACCACTCGGGGGCCGTCACCAACCCGGGCTCGACGGCTTCCGTCCCCTCCAGGAAGCGAGCGACCTCCTTGCGGGAGCGCAGAGCCAGCGTCATGCCGCTCCTCGCGTACTGCTCCGTCGCCTGCTCGGCGATCTCCGGGAAGATGTCGCTGGCGGCGTGGGAGAACACCACATAGCTACCGGGTGGCAGCGCCGCGATCAGTGTGGCGACGATCCCGTACGGGTCGTCCTCGTCGGCGACGAAGTGCAGCAGCGCGATCAGCGAGAGCGCGATCGGACGGCTGAAGTCGAGGACGGTGCGGGCGTGTTCGAGGATCACCCCGGGCTCGCGTACGTCGGCCTGGATGTAGTCGGTCCTGCCGTCGGGGTTGCTGACCAGGAGGGCTTGCGCATGACGGAGCACGATGGGGTCGTTGTCGGCGTAGACGACCTTCGCGGCCGGCGCGATGCGCTGCACGATCTGGTGCAGATTGGGCTCCGTGGGTATACCGGTGCCGATGTCGAGGAACTGGTCGACGCCCAGCCGGGCGAGGTGCGCGACGGCCCGGTTCATGAAGGCGCGGTTCTGCAGCGCGCCGCTCCGCACCTCGGGCGGCAGTCTCTCCCCCACGGCCTCGTCGACGGGGTAGTTGTCCTTGCCGCCGAGCAGCCAGTCGTAGACCCGCGCGGGGTGCGCCTGGCTCGTGTCGATACGAGGGCGGGGGGAGGGTGTCGTCACGGAGGTCTCCAAGTCGCGGGGAGGAGAGGGCCGGCGGCGCGCTCGGACGAAGTCTGTTACGCCAACGTGATCTATGACACGGGTTGTTGAGCCCAGGGCGTGCCTCGCGGGAAGAGTGCCTCGCAGGTGGCGAAGGGCCCGGTCTCAGGTGCTGTTGCCCACGACGTCGCGGGCGGCGCGGCGGAAGTCCTTGATGGCCTGGTAGAGGACGTGCTCGCGTCGGACGGCCGCGGCGGTAGCAGCCGCTTTGCGGGTGGTGTCGCCCGCGCGCGCATCGCCGATCATCTGCCGCACGATGCGGGAGAGGTCCTGCGAGGCGTGTGTGACGCGCTCGGTGACGGCCGTGAACGAGGCCGGTCCTTCCAGGATGACGACCTCGGTGGCGCGGTGCACCTCGCGGGCCAGCGCGACGAAGGCGGCGGCCTTCTCGTCGACGTCGGCCGGCACGGGCTCGTCGCGGCCCAGCGCGTCGCGGACGGAGTCCAGGGCGATGTCGCGGTCGTGGAGGGCGCTCAAGTAGCGGGCGTACGCGTCGCGACGGTGCTGACGGCGCCACTGCTCGTGCTGTGCCCGCGCCTGGACTCGTCCGGTCGCGACCGCCGCACCCAGGGTGCCGAGCGAGCCGACCACGGTGCCGACCAGCGCGGCAAGTCCTGCGTCCATGCGGCAAGTCTGCCGCAGCCCGCGCGTGGGTGGCCCTGGGGCCCGCCCCGCCCCGCTCCAACCGGTTCAGACCTCTGCTCACCTCGGCCGTCGCGGCGCCCGCGTAACCGTGGCCGCGGAGACGAGCCGGGGTGTAGACGGGAGTGACCCGCACCTGACCGGCGACCATCGGAGTCACGCCCGCCGTGGAAGCAGGGGTACCGTCCGGGGTCTCTCACGACGTGAGGCGCCCTTGAGCGATGCGGGTGTCCACCCACGAGCCGTTGTCGGCGGAGTCGGATCCACGAACGGCGGTGACGAACTCGCGGTGCCAGCGCAGGAGTAGAGCACGGCCCTGCTCGCCCGCGACTCGGCTCCGACCCGCCGGGAACGGCTCGGGCGGATGGAGTGTGCCCAGGCGGTACAGGCGCTCCCGTACGTCCAGTCTCGGCGTCGTACCCGTATGACGCGCCCAGGCGGTGGCGAAGGCGGTGGCGGTGTCGTGGTCGGCGGCCACACCGGGGAGAGGGCGGCCGAGGCGGGCCAGATGGGCGGCGAGGGCATCGGCCTGACCGACGGTGAGCGGGGTGAGGTACGGGCGACGGGGCGGGGCGGTTGTTGCCGTACGGGGTCAGGGCGCTCCCAGAACGGGGCGGGCGGAGGCTGGCCTGTGGTACGCACACCGTCGGTCGCCACCAACTCCGGCCGTGGCGTACGCACTTCTTGCCGACTTTCGACGCCAGGGCGGCGGCTCAGGTGAACTGTCCGTCGTAGTACCGCTTCCGACGGGTGTCCAGGTGGCCCGCGGCCGGGGGCTACGGTCGCCGCGTCGGGACCGGCCGCAGCGCGGGCCAGCGCGCCAGCATCCGCTGGTGCATGGCGCGAGTCAGCCCGCTCACAGCGTCGAGATCGGCGTGGGCCGTGGTCAATTCGCTGACGACAGCCAGCCGGTGAAGGAGCCGCTGACGGGCTGTCGCGGTGCCCCACTTCCAGTCCTGGTCCGCAATCCTGGCCAGGTGGTCCTGGCTCGCGCGGTGGGCCCGCTCGACCAACGCGTCGCCGCGGAGCAGCCAGCCGGTACAGGCGTCCGTGAGCCCGTCCGGGATCTCGTCACCGGTGATGTCGCGCCACGCAGTGCGGTACGCCTGCTCGGCGCGTTCGAGCAGCGGCGCCGATGCCGAGGTGACACACCAGCAGGTCGGGAAACCGATGCGCAGGTAGGCGAGTTCCATCAAGCCGCTGCCCAGGGAGGCCTGCTCGAAGTCGATGAACCTGACCCCCGCGGCGGTGTGGAGGTCGTTCCCCGGACAGGGATCCCCGTGGAGAAGGGCGTGACCGGGCGCCTGGGCGAGCCGGTCCACGAGGGCCCCGAGTTCGTCGGAGACGCCAGGCGTGGCGGGAACTCCGAGCGCCTCGGTCAACCCGAGGAAGGAGTCGATGTCGGCCCGGACCGGCCCCTGCCATCGGGGGAGCACTCCCACATCCCCGGGCCGCCCGGTCGCATGCAGACGTGCCAGCGCGGCCGCGTAGTCGACGATCCAGTCGCGGGGCGGACGCCGGTGATCCACGTGCTCCAGGACCAGCATCCGCGCGCCCGGGTCGGTGGCGAGCAGCGCGGGCACCACCGTCGTCTCGGCTCGTGCGGCCACCCGTAGGGCAGCCACTTCGCGGTCGTACCGTTCGTCGGCATCGGGCCCGTCGACGGCCTGTTTCGCCACGGCCGTCCTCCCCGGCAGTTCCACGCGCCACACCCGCGAGCGAGGGCTGCTGTCCAGCCTGCGAACGCGCCGGGGTGATCCCAGCGCGGCCCGCAATTCCTCTCCGAACACCAGCCCTGTCTCCATCAGTTCATCCTTCCACGCCACCGACGGACACGGGCGCCCACGGGCATGCGTGCGGAGCGCTGCCCTACCGGGTCAGGGGACAGGGGGGTGCCCAATACTCCAGTCGCCGGACTATGATCCGATCATGGTTGAACGCAAGAAGTCCTTGCAGGAGCCCACCCTGCTCATCCTCACGGCCCTGGCGGATGCCCCTCGGCACGGGTACGCGCTGGGCCAGGAAGTCGTCACGATCTCCCAGGGCCGGGTGCGGCTGCGCACCGGCACCCTCTACGGCGCCCTGGAACGCCTCCAGGCCGAGGGGCTGGTCAGGGTGTTCGCCGAGGAGCACGTCGAGGGACGGCTCCGGCGCACCTACACGCTCACCTCGGAAGGGCGCCAGACGCTCACCGCGGAGGTCCGGCGCATCACCGCCACCGCCCGCGAGGCGACCCGCCGCCTCAAGCAGTCCACCGGCGATCCCGCCGTCGATCCCACCGGAGCCACCGCATGACCGTCACTCCGCACACCCAGGGCTCCCTGCCCGTGCTGGCCCTCTATCCGCGCCGCTACCGCACGGCCCACGGCCCCGAGATCCAGCAGATGTACCACGACGCGACCAGCGAAGCAGGCCGGGCAACCCGGCTCCGCGAGCAACTGGACATCGCCGCCCACGCACTGCGCATCCGGACGCGGACCGGTCCCGGCCACCCCGCCGGTCGCTTCCTCCTCACCGCCGCGCCCTACGCACTCTCCGCGGCCTGCGCGACAGCGGCCACCGACCTGACCGCGCCCGCCACACACGCGCTGCTCACCGGCGCCACGCCGGGCATGCCACACCCCGCGACAGCGGTACACGTACTCGTCCTGATGGCGGGGGCGGTGGCCTGCCTGGGCCGGTGGCCGCTCGCCCGGATGCTGGGCGTCGTGTCCCTGCTGCCGACGGTCTTCGGTGTCGGCACCTCGCCGTGGCTGATCCCCCTGCTGGTCACGGTGGCCGCTATGCCGGGGGCCGCGGTGCCGGCCCGCACGGAACGCCGGCTGGCAGCGGGCTTCGCCACCCTGACCTGGCTGCCCGCACTCGCCGCGGCACTCGCGGGGGCAGCCGATCCGTCCCTGGGAATGATCGGCCGACTCTGCCCCACACTCCTGCTGTTGGCCGTCCGTTCGGCGCGCCCGGACGCTCGACCTCGGCACGTGTTCGCGGTCCTGCTGGCGGGCGCGGCCTGGATCACGACACCCGCCGCTTCAACGATCGGCCTCGCCGTGGTCAGCGTCGCTCTGACTGTCGCCTGGGCAGCGGGCCGACTTGCCCGGATGGCGCGAACGAGGCGCCGCGCTACGGCGTAACCGCGACGAGAGAACCCACGCAGTACCGCCGTCCAGTTCACGCCTGGAAGGCCGGCGGGGCCTCTGCGCCGAAGACCCAGGGGGCCAGGACGACCAGCCAGCCGTCCGGGTCCTCGAAGAGGACAGTCCCGTGTTCGGCCCAGTAAGGGTTGGCGGCCGGTACTGGATCGTAGCCGTGGTCCGCGAGCCGGCGTGCTGCGACGGTGACGGCCTGGGGGCCGTGCAGATAGAGCACCAGCTGGTTCTCCGGATGCGGCTCAGGGATGGCGGGCTGAGCGCCGTGGTGCAGGAGTTCCATGTGGACCGGTGTGCCTGGCAGCCCCAGGACCATGCCGTCGTAGCCGTGGTGACCGCGCCACCGGGCGAGTACCGGCAGCCCGAGGACGTCGCGGTAGAAGTGCAGGACCTCGTCGTACTTGGCGGTGGGCCGGGCGAACCGGACCGCTCCTACGTCAAGATGGTTGGGCCAGGCATGTGTCATGGCGCGATGCTGGCAGGGACCGGTTCCGGCCCGTAAGCGGCCGCGGACCTACATCCGAAGACCGATGACGCGATCAGATACGTGTGCCGCTGGCGTCGCTGATGAGCAACACCCCCTCGCCTGCCGGTGTTGGTTCCGTGCCGGAAGCCGGAGTTCCCGCACGGAACCGGTCAGGCCGACGGTGGGGACTTGGCGGGTCCGCGCCGGATACGGTGGCGAGGATGGCTCTGGCGGGGCGGGCGGCTGAGGGTGATCTGGCGCATCAACTGCTGGAAGCAGGCGAGCGCGGCCAGCGCGGGCAGCGCGGCTGTTGCGGCGTCGAGCGGTCGGTGCGCGGCCTGTGCGACACACAGCACCATGGCGACGATCGAGAACAGCAGCACCACCGCCCAGGAGTGCGCGGCGCGACGCCGGTGGAGTCCGGCCCGCAGGACCGACAGGGACGCGACGATCCAGGGACCGTAGATCAGCAACGGCCAGGCGTTCACGGTGTAGGAAGTGGTGCGGTGCAGGGCCAGTTGGCGCAGCGGGTGGTAGCTGACCATACCGCCGAAGACACACACCACGGACACGGTGACGGCGGCGGCGATGGCGATGGCCCAACTGGTCAGCCGCAGCAGCCCGGCACCGGCGGACCGTTTCCGAGGGCGGGCCCGAGAGCGGTGCCGGTGGGTGGCAGGCGAGGGCTGCAGACGGTTGAGGTCCGCGGTGGCGATCTCAGCGGCCGTGGGGTCGGCGTCGTCAGGATCAGAACGCTCAAGGTCGTCCCCCTCGCCGGTGGCCGGATCGGCGGATCCCACGAGGGTGGGGGCGCCGTCTGTGGTGAAGTCCGGTACCTGGTGGGTGGTCTCGTGCTCGATGGCCTCGCTCAGCAGGTAGGCGAGTTCCTCCGTGGGGTCCCAGTGCGAGGGCAGGGCGTCCAGGCGCGGAAGGACTCCGTCCGGCTGGGGAGCGGAGCCGGATGGCGTCGGGCTCGCGGTGGAGGGGCCAGGAATAAAGGGCTGGGAACGGCGGTGGCGTCCCGACGTCTCATGCACGGCGGTGCTGCCGTCGGTCGTAGTGCCAGGAAATGCCGTAGCCGTGTGGTGGGTTGGACGTGGGGACGTAAGGCATCTCGGTATGTACAAGGTGGGTAGGAAGGTGCCGCACGGGTGCGGCGGAGTAAGGCAAGTGGATGGCTCGGTCCGGTCCGCGCAGGGGCACGGTCGCCGCCTCCACGCGCGGCGAGGCGCCCGTACGGCCCAGGCGCGCCCTCGCGCTGTCTGGTGTATCCGATACTGCGGTGGCCGGAGAATAATGTGGTGCTACACGGTTCATGTTGCACACAACCGTTCCTGCACTCGGAAAGATGTGCAGCAGACGAGTGACCGGTAGGTCGCATTGTGCGTTCGTCGGGCTGATGATTCATCGGTTCCGCGTCCTCTCAACTGTGCGAGGTGGGGGTGGACTTGACCCAGCGCCGCCGGCGCGAGCATTCGAAGCTGAGCGCCGGGCCGCCGGGCTGAGGCCGGATACGATTCCTGGCGGCATCGGGGCGTGGACGCTGGCATGATGATGTCCATGACCAAGTACCGAAAGGCCGATGCCGCGTAGACGGCCCGGCGCGCTGCGCGCTGAACAGTCCCCTCGTGTCGCGTGGAGCAAGCCGCCAGCCCGCATCCATGGCCTCTCCGACCGCACCAGCCTTGCGATCGATCGAATAGAGAGGCTTTCGGGCGACTACTACGTGTACCCCGGGGCGACCGACCGTGCTTTGCGGCGGTACCGAGCGTTTCTGCGAGCACCAGGGCGACGTCCCCTCTACCCGCAGGATGAGGAGTGCTCGTGTCGTGGCTGCTCCTTCGAGGATGTGCGGCATGCCCGCGACATCCTTGAGGAGGTCTTGTTGCAGTTGCCGCCTCGGCCCCGGCGGGAATTGCGTCTTCGCGTGCGTGCTCTGGACGCGAGCTACGTCAGGCGTACGCTGCCGGATCCGTTCGCCGCTCATCGGCAGTGGCGTGCCGGCTGTTGGTGGCGGCGCCGCTTGGCGGGCGGCCGGCAAGACGGGTGAGAGGCTCGACGACGCAGGACGACTTCGGGGTAGAGCCGAGGCGAAGCCGTAGGCGTTGCAGTTGCGATCACATCTCGGACCCGGTCCGTCCTGGTGAACGTCGGCCGGGCGCTCGCCGACCCCGCCCCACCCGAATGACGCCTCCGTCACCGAGAGTCATCCGGACGTGGGCGGCTCCCAGCCTTGGCAAGGCGAAGCGGATCCCGGTGCCGATGCACCAAGTCGCGAAGCACCCTCCAAGCACCTACGTTGTGTAACTGTCAAGTGACACGCCGCACACAGTGGAGGAATTCATGCGTTTGATATCCGCTTTGCTGATATCCGCAGCAACGGGCGCGGTCCTCGTCCCCGCGACCGGCACGGCCTACGCCGCCGACAAGGACTGCGCAGACTTCTCGTCCCAGGCCGAGGCGCAGGCCTGGTACAACTCTCACCCCGGCAACGTGGACCGTCTCGACCGGGACAACGACAGAAAGGCCTGCGAGGACCACACGGGCTACTCGTCCTCGTCGACCGACACGTCCTCGTCGACCGACTCGACTCCGGCGGCCACCACGGACCTCCCCAAGGGCGGCGTCCGGGCCGGTTCCGGCGGGCTGGCCGCCGACGGCACCGTCACCGGCCTCCCGATCGGTATCGCCGCCGCCGGCGCACTCGCCGCCGGGGGCGTCGTCGTGCTGCGCCGCCGCGCCCGGCACGACAGCTGAGTCCGAACGTACGAGACGTGATGTGCTGCTCCCGCATCACGACGTGGATGGGAGGCGCATGTCATGACCGGTTCGTCGCCTCCCAGCCATGACAAGGGGCTCGACCTCATTTTGATCGTGGCCGTCGCCGCATGCGTCCTGGTCGCGCTGTCCCCCGTGCTCGCCCGGGTAGTCGGCACCGGCCCGGCCCGCGGGCCCGACCGCGCCCCCAGCAGGCAGACGAGTCAGGCGCATCCCACAACGCCACGCCCACCGTCCCATGCCTCGGCACGCAGCCCCGCGGACCGCGGCTCCCGCGCACTGCCCGCGCCGCTCGCCCATGCGGCGGACCCGGCCCGGCTACGTATCCCCGCACTCCACCTCGACACCGCCATCGCATCCCTGTCCCTGGACTCCGAGGGCCGGCTGCCCGCTCCCGCCGGCTACACGGATGTCGGCTGGTGGCGCGAGGGGCCGTCGCCCGGCGAGGCGGGCCCGGCCGTCATCGCGGGGCACCTGGACACGGTGAGCGGCCCCGCGGTCTTCGCCGACCTGGCCGGACTCCGCCCCGGCGACCGCGTCGAGATCACCCGCGCCGATCGGAGCACATCGGTCTTCGAGGTGCGCGGAACAGCCGAATACCCCCAGGACGACTTCCCCACCGAGGCCGTCTACGGTTCCACACCCGACGCCGAGCTGCGTCTGATCACCTGCGGCGGCGCTTACGACCGCGCGGCGCGACGCTATCTCGACAACACGGTCGTGAGCGCGACCATGGTCACGCCGTGATCTCCGGGCCCTGCGCTTCTGACGGAGTGCGGCCTTCCGTTGCGCGGTACCGACTCGCCCAGCGGGTACGCGCCGAGCCGGACGCCATCCCGCGGGTGGCTTTCCGCCGTCGTTACGCCGCTTCGACCTCCTCACCCGCGAGGAACGGGCGTAGCAGCGCGAGCAGGGCGCCAGGCCGGTGCAGCGGAATGATGTGGCCGCAGTCTTCGATGACGTGCCCGGTGAGGTGGTCGGTGACCGGGCGGAGTTGGTCTTCCAGGGCGGTCCCGACCGGCCGGGCGCCCACGGCCAGCGTCGGCACCGACAGGCGGGCGCCGGCGACCGCCCGTTCGATCTGCCGGGCGCTCTCGGGCAGGGCCCGGTAGTACGAGAACGCGCGGCTCAACGCCTGGCGGCCCGTGTACGCGCGGACGAAAGCGTCCCGGATCGCGGGGCGCACTCCGTCGCCAAGGGTGCCTGCGCGTAGGAACCAGTCGATGTAAGCCGCTTCGTTGCCCGCGAGGACGGACTCGGCGAGTTCCGGTGCGGCGCTGTGGAAGCCGAACCACCACGGCGGCCCCTCGGCGAGAAATTTCTCGGCGCCCGGCAGCCTGCCCAGCAGGGACTCCATGACCACCAGACGCCGGACCGGACCGGGACGGCGCAAGGCGAGGAGGAACGCCGGTGCGGCGCCCGCGTCGATGCCCACCACCGCGGCCGAGGACTCGCCGAGAGCGGTGAGGAGGGCCGCGGCGTCGTCGGCCAGGGTGGCCGCGTCCTGGCCGGGCGCGGCCCGGTCGCTCGCGCCGAACCCTCGCAGGTCGGGCGCTATGACGCGGTACTGGTCGGACAGGTCGGCCATCACGTCCGTCCACACTTCCCAGGTGTGCGGGAATCCGTGCAGGAGCAGGACGGCTGGGCCTGTTCCGGCGACGGCTACGTTCAGTTCGGCACCGTTGACGGAGACGCGGCGCAGCTCGGGCATGAAGGCTCCAGGACGTGGTGCGGAAAGGTGACAAGGTCACGCTAGGGAACTAGCCTGGCCCGCCCAAGACGGCACTTTCCCTTCAGGTGGTGAGCTCCGGGTGACCACGTCCAGGCGCGACGGCGTAGCCGGACATCGGGCCGGGCTCCGCGGAGACCTGATGGACCCGTACTGCCCGACCCGCAAGCTGCTCGACCGCATCGGCACCAAGTGGACGTCGATGGCGGTCAAGACGCTGGCGGAGGAGGCCCCGGACGAACTCCGCTTCGCGGAACTGCGGCGCCGCATCCCGGGCATCTCGCAGAAGATGCTGTCCACCACCTTGCAGAGCCTGGTACGGGACGGCCTGGTCGCGCGGCGGGTAGAACCCACCGTGCCGCCCGCCGTCCATTACCGCCTCACCGAACTCGGCCTCTCGCTCGAAGGACCGCTCTCGGCCCTGCGGCTCTGGGCCGAGACGCACATGCCGGAGATCGACCGCAACAACCAGCTCGCGGACGGGCCGCCGGCCTGACGATCCGCACCTTCGCTCCCCGGACGACGCCGCCGCACCAGAGCGCTCGTCCCAAGGACCCGGCCCGTCCGCGCGGTCATGACGAGGGAGGTCCGGTAGGCGACGGCGTTGAGCAGGCGGCCTCCCATGCTGCCTCCCATGCTGCCTCGATCATCCGGAAGATCTCGTCCACCGCCGCTTCCGGGTCGGCCGCCTCACGGGCCACGGAGTAGGCATCGATCACGAACCTCGCGATCGTCCGGCTCGCCGTCGCCGTCGGGGCCAGATCCGGGTCGGCGGCGATGGCCGTCGCCACCGCCTCCGCGTGGCGCAGCCGCACCGACTCCTCGTACTTCCGCAGGGCGGGTGACGCGTCGATCATGCGCCAGACCGGGGCGGCGTCGTCGGCCGTGCAATGCCGCACCAGGGCCTGGATCTCGCGGTGCAGCGCCGGGATGAGGGGTTCGTGCGGCGCCCGGCCGGTGACGGCCCGGCTGAGGCGGTGCTCGAAATCCTCGTCCTGTTCGAACACCAGGGCCTCTTTGGAGGCGAAGTGGGAGAAGAGCGTGGTCACGGCTACGTCGGCCTCCGCGGCCACGTCACGGATGCCCACGGCGTCGTAGCCGCGCTCCAGGAAGAGTCTCAGGGCGGCGTCGGCGATCTTCTGACGAGTCGCGGCCTTCTTGCGTTCGCGGCGTCCGGGGGGCAGCACGGTCATGCGCTGACGCTATCAGCCGCGAATTCGTAACGGATACGAAAGGCTAACGGTTAGTGTTATGGTCCCCGGCATGAAGAAAGTGAGCTTCGCCGAGTTCGGCGGCCCGGACGTCCTGCACCTCATCGACGCCGAGGAGCCGCATGCGGGCCCCGGCCAGATACGTATCGCCGTACGGGCGGCAGGCGTGAACCCTGTCGACTGGCGGGTCCGTGAAGGACAAGTCCTGGGAGCCCATCCGATCGAACTGCCCGCGGGGGTCGGCCTTGACGCCTCCGGTGTGGTGGACGAGGTCGGGGCGGGAGTCGTAGGGGTCGAGGCCGGTGACCATGTGTTCGGCGAAGGCGCGAGTACGTATGCCGAGTTCGCCGTGTTGTCGGCCTGGGCGCGTATGCCCGAGGGGCTGACGTTCGAAGAGGCCGCCGGATATCCGTCCGTGGTGGAGACCGCCCTGCGCATCCTCAATGAGGTCGGTGTGGAGTCCGGGCAGACGCTGCTGGTCAGCGGTGCGGCCGGGGGAGTCGGATCGGCGGTG
The DNA here is from genome assembly GCF_040611655.1 of Streptomyces sp. NPDC006552. Classification (NCBI taxonomy): domain Bacteria; kingdom Bacillati; phylum Actinomycetota; class Actinomycetes; order Kitasatosporales; family Streptomycetaceae; genus Streptomyces; species Streptomyces sp. NPDC006552. The sequence goes on along the minus strand of NZ_JBEXOS010000045.1, from coordinate 17,519 downwards.
CTGCAGATCGCCCGCGACCGCGGCATCACCGTGATCGGCACGGCAGGCGCCGCGAACCAGGAGTACCTGCGCAGCCTCGGGGCGCTCGCCACCACGTACGGCGCGGGCTGGGTCGAACGGGTGCGGCGGCTCGGTCGTGTCGACGCCGCCCTCGACCTGGCCGGCTCGGGGGTGATCCACGAACTCGTCGAGCTGACCGGTGATCCACAGAAGGTGATCTCCATCGCCGATCTCGAAGCGCCGCGGCTCGGGGTCCGGTTCTCGGGCGTCGCCGGGAGCGTGCCCGACGCCCTCACCGAGGCCGCCGCGCTCATCTCGCAGGGGAAGCTCCATATCCCGGTCGAGAAGTCGTACGCGCTCGCCGACGCGGCCGCGGCACACATCGACAGCCAGGCGGGTCACACGCGGGGACGGCGTGTCGTGGTCGTCTGAGGCATGTGCCGCACTACGTATGGGCGGTTGGCCGAGTTGCCTCGGTGTGCGCGGACATGCGACCGGCACTGGGCGCGCCGGCCGCATGTCCGCGCATCCGGGCTCACCGGACGTGGCCCGACAAGGTGCCCGCGCCCCGGGCGGCCGGGCGGTCCGCGATCAAGCGCGCTGCACGGGTAGACCCCGCGCGAGTGCTGTTAGCGACCCCCAAGTAACCGTGGCACGAAACCCGCTCGACTCGTCTTCGCCGTAGGGAGATCTTTAGGCATGGAGTTCTTCTGCTACCACCGTGACCGGCCTGCCTCCCTGCCACTGCGCTACGAGCTGATTGAGGAGCACTGGTCCTACATGGACCAGTACGCAAAGGAGATGATTGCCCGGGGGCCCACGCTCGCCGACGACGGCGACACGCCCACCGGAAGCGTGCACATCGTCGATCTGCCCGATCCCGCCGCCGCCCGTGCGTTCGCCTGCGACGAGCCGAACTATCAGGCCGGCGTGTATCGGGACGTGTTGCTGCGGCGATGGCGCAACACGTTGGGGCGCACCATGTGGGACTTCCCCGGTGGCGGAACCGACGGCAACCGGTACCTGGTGATCGGACTCGGCGCGGGACAAGCCGCCGATCTCGCGGTGCCGCGCGATCAGAGCGGACTGATCGCCTACGGACCGCTGTTGTCCGACGACGGCACCGCCTGGCTGGGCACCGCGGCGCTGGTCCGAGCGCCCGACCCGAGCACGGCACGCGCCCTCCTCACCCCGGGTCGGTACGCCGACATCGAGGTGCACAACTGGCAGTTCGGCGGACGCCCGTCATAAGCGAACAGGTCCGCGGGTGTCGCCGGTTCTAGCGGGAGTACCGGGCTGGGGCCTACGCCAATGTGCCGGCGGAGCACTGTAGTTGAGTTCCACCTCGTTCACCCTGGCCATTGACGACCTGTGGGCGCTGCCCCGGGCTACGCGGCTCGCTCGCACAAGTCGCGAAGGAGTCCAACATGATCGGGACGGGACAAGCCCAACGGACTGTCCCGTAACTGCTGGCGTCTCCGACAGCAGACAGTCTGCGGCGGTCAGCAGAAGACGAGCTCGACTTCGTTCTCCAAGCAGTACTTCACGACGGCGACCAGTTGGCGCACATCGTCGACGCGTCGCTCGTTGACGGGGTCTCCATCCTCGTGTGGCTCGCATGCGATTGCCTCGAGCCTGGCCAGCATGGCCGCGCATTGAGCAGGCGTGAGAGACCCTTCGTCGTCTGGATGGGCGAGTAGCGGTGCCAGCGTGGTGGAGACGCTGCCCCACTTGCGGTCTCCACCGAATCCGTTCATCTCCGCCAGGGTGAAGCCCTCGGCCTCGGCCAACCACTCCCTGAACATGTTGAAGCCGGTGTAGGACCAGGAGACGTCCGGGCTGGTCACGTCATCGTCTCCAGGGGAGAGCATGAGCCCCATCCTGTTCCTCCTTGCATGCCTGGTGCCCAGGATCAGTCGAGAGGGATGGGTCGGCAACTGAAATGATCTGCCGCATGGCTGGCAGGCTTACGGCGTCAGAGTCCTCGTGGGTAGCCCCGTCACCGGGCTGAGTTCGCGGCAGCTCGGGAAGGTGGTGACGGTTCTGCGGCGCAAGGGTGCGGACGCGGCCCGAAGGGGCCGACCGTGGAGTCTGCCGCTGGAGGACCGGGCGCAGTTGTCCCTCGCTGGATAGACCACTCACCGCACTGCAGCCCACCATGCCCGAAGCCGGTCCGAGAGCCTTTACGGAACAGCCCTCAGTTCGGCAGGGTTTCGAGGAAGTCGGTCAGGAGGGTGTTGAACTCGGCCGGGGACTCCATGTTGGGGAAGTGGGCCGTGTTCTCCAGGGAGACGGCGCGGCCGTCAGGTACGGCGCGGACAAGTCGCTCCGCCATCGCGATGTGATCGCTCCCGTCCAGGGCCCCGTTGATCGCCAGGACAGGGACGCCGATCGACTCCGCACGCTGCCAGGTCTGCCGGACGGGCACGAGGTGGTCCGGTTCATCGGGCGTGTGCTTGGAGATCGTGTGGGACGCCATCGCTCGTAGGTGCCGCGCGATGCCCGCGTCGACGTCCGCGGGCGAGCGGTGCGGGCCCGCCGCGACGCGCACGTGTCCGTTGAGCCAGCCCTCGATGTCACCGGCGGCCAAGGCACCGTTCTGCTCCGCCAGAACCTCCAGGCTCCACGGGTCCTCGAAGTGGGGTTCGCTGGTTCCCACGCCGCTGACGACCAGGGCGCGGACGAGATCGGGGTGTTCGAGCGCGGTGTCGACCGCGGTGCCACCGCCCATCGAGATCCCGACGAGCACCGCCGGGCCGGCGTCGAGGTGTCGCAGCAGCGCCGCCAGATCGTCGGCCGGACGGAACGGCCGGGTCGCGTTCGCGGAGGCGCCGTGGCCGCGGGCGTCCGGTGCGATGACCCGGTAGCGCGGCGCGAACGCCGGGAGCTGTTCGGACCACATCGTGTGGTCGTAGAACCCGGCGTGGAGCAGCACCAGCGGCTGTCCGGTGCCGACGTCACGGTAGGCGAGGGAGCCGTCGGAGGTGGGGAAGGAATGCAGTTCGGCATGGTCAGCGAAAGCAATCATGACAACCAAGGTGTCATCTTCTGTCGAGGTTGGCAACAGAGGTGTCATTCTTGGGGGATGAAAGGCTCCGAAACCCCGCTGCCGCCCGACCAGCTCGCCGACCGACTGACGGAGGTGTTCGACCTGGTGGGGCCGTTGTACCGGCGGGTGTACCGCAAGGTGGAACAGGACGAGTCGATCGAGGGGCTGTCCGTCGGCGTTCGCGCCGTCCTCGACCTGCTGCGCCAGCACGGGCCCATGACCGTCCCTCAGCTGGGCCGTGCGCAGACGCTCAGTCGGCAGTTCGTGCAGCGCATGGTCAACGATGCCGCGGCGCAGCACCTGGTGGAGGCCGTTGCCAACCCGGCCCACCAGCGGTCCTCGCTGATCCGGCTGACCGCCGACGGCGTCGCGGCCATCACCGCCGTACATGCCCGCGAACACGCGGCCCTGCGGCAGGTGGGCGGCGACCTCACCGACGCCGACGTGGATGCGTGCGTGCACGTCCTGACCAGGATGCTCGCGCTCTTCGACGACGTGGATGTGCCCTGAGGGGGTGGCGCGGGGGCGGCGCGTTCGGGCTGTTGCGGCGGCGGGGGCGCCCGCCGGTGCCGTGGAGCACGCCTGCCGCCCCCACGCCGGGGACGAGCGGACGGTGACGGGCCTTCAGGGCGCTGCGCAGTCTCCCTGTCCGTGCGCCCGGCCGCAACCCGCTGCATCTGTAAACTCGCTGGTCATGCGCGTGCTCGTGGTGGAAGACGACCCTGATCTCGGTGTGACGATCGCCGCCGGACTCCGGGGCGCGGGTTTCGCGGCCGACCGGGCCGAGAGCCTCGCGGAGGCCGACCTCAAGGCGTCCGTGAACGCGTACGACTGCGTGATCGCCGACCGCGGCATGCCCGACGGCGACGCGCTCGCTCTCATCAAGCGCTGGCGCGGCGCAGGACGGCCGGTGCCCGTCCTGGTGCTGACCGCTCTGGGCACAGTCGACGACCGGGTGTCGGGGTTCGAACACGGCGCTGACGACTATCTGGTCAAACCGTTCGCCATGACCGAACTGACCATGCGAGTACGGGCATTGTGCCGCCGGGGCCAGCCGCCCCGGCTGCCGGAACTCGTCGTCGAGGATCTGACCCTGGATCTGCCGAGCCGGCGGGTGCGCCGGGCCGGGGTGCTGCTCACGCTCACGGCGAAGGAGTTCGCCGTGCTGGAGACCCTGATGGCACGGGCCGGACAGGTGCTCACCCGCAGCGAGCTGATCGAGAGCTGCTGGGACGAGATGAGCGACCCCATGTCGAACGTGGTCGACGTGGTGATCGGCCAACTGCGCCGGAAACTCGGCTCTCCCGACCTCATCACGTCCCTCCGGGGCGTCGGTTACCGTATCGGCGCACCGGCGTGAGGACCGACCGGCCCGCGGCCGCCAGGTTGCGCCGGATGCGGTGGCGGCTGACCTTGCTCTACGCCGCCGTCAGCGCTGTCTCCCTGATCGCGCTGGTGGTCGTCGCGGCCGCCATCGACTCCCGGTCCGCGTCCCGCAGCCGGGACGCGGAAGTGAGCGGGCGCGCGCAGGCGCTGTCCCGGGCGGTCTGGGTGGACGACCGCGGCGCGTTGCACCTCGAACCACTGGCGGAGGACGGCCTCGCGAGCCGTTCGGCCGTGACCGCGGTGTTGCAGCGCGCCGGCCCGGGTCCCGTCGACGTCCGCTGGGTACGGCCCTCGCGCACGGTGCTGCCGGGCGAGACCGGCCGCGCAAACCTCTGGACGTCCACGGTCCGCACCCAGCAGCCAGTGCTGGCGACCCTGACGGGCGCCGACGGCACAGAGCTGCGCTTTGCGACCGCCCCGGTCTGGGGCGCCGAGGACATCGAGGCGGTCGTCGTCACCGCGGCCGAGCTGACGCCGCACCAGCGCGACCACGCCGAACTGCTCCGCTGGCTGATCACGGGCTGCGCCGTCCTGACGCTCGCGGCGGCCGGAGCGGGCCACTACGTGTCCGGACGGAGCATGCGCCCGGCGCTGCGCGCTCTCGAACAACAGGAGCGGTTCCTGGCCGAGGCAGCACATGAACTGCGGACACCCCTCGCCGTCCTGCGGCTCGCTGTGGAGGGCGACACCACGGCGCGCGCCCGCGCCGAGCCGGGTGCTCCGGAGGCCGTGCGCCTCGTCGATCACCTGGATCGCCTGGTCGCGGGGTTGCTGAGCCGGGCTCGTATCCAGGCGGGCAGCCGTGAGCTGGAGCTCACACCCTTGCGGCTGGACCAGCTGGTCGAGCAGGTGGTCGACGAACACCCGGACGCCGGCGCGGGTATCGTCGTGCGAAGTGAGCCGACCATCGTGCGGGGCGACCCGGATCTCCTCGCGCAGGCCGTGCGCAACCTCGTGGAGAATGCCCTGCGGCACGGCAGGACCCCCGACGGGCCGTCACCCGTGGACGTACGGGTCGCGGCGGGCCGGATCTCGGTCCGGGACCACGGACCCGGCATCGCGGAGGAGGAGCGGGAGAAGGTCTTCGGCGACCGCGTGACCGCCGGTCACGGCGGGATCGGCGTCGGCCTCGCCATCGTGCGGTGGGTCGCCGAGCTCCACGGCGGGACCGCCGGGGCAGCCGCGGCCGACGGCGGCGGGGCTCTCGTCGCCCTCACCCTCCCCGAGCACGCCACGTCCTGAGCGCCTCATCGTCCCCTCATGAACAGATCGGCACAGTGCAGACGTGAACACCCACCTCAGGTGCCTGAACGCCACCGAACAGCCGCACCCGCGCAGCACACCGCCCCGCCGCGCCGCCCCGGGCGTCGTCGTGACGGTGCTGCTGCTGACGCTCACCGCGCTCGCCACGGCCTGCTCCGGCCCGCACCAAGCCGCGCGGGACCGCGCCCCGCGCACCCCCTCCGCGTCGGCCGGCACGGCCCCTCTCGCCCCTGAGCAGGGCGCCTTGCTCGGCCACTACTACGGTGCGGGCACCGTCGCCCGGACGGACGCGCGCATCGGACGCACACCGGCGGTCCACCTCACCTACTACGACTGGAGCGACGACTGGGCCCGCGCACCCGCCACGCGGACGGACTTCGCGCAGGGGCGCATCCCGCTGATCAACTGGGAGCCGTTCGGCATCGACTTCGACGACATCATCGGCGGCGAGCTGGACGACACGATCCGCCGGCGGGCCGACGGGGCGAAGGCGCTCGGCAGGCCCTTCTTCCTCGACTTCGCGGCCGAGATGAACGAGGAGGAAGGCTGGGGCGGACACGATCCCGACAAGTACATCACCGCGTACCGCCACATCCATGACGTCTTCGTGGACCGGGGCGCGACGAACGTCGTCTGGACGTGGTGCCCGAACGTCACCGACAGCCCCGACGCGCCGCCGGCGATGGACTACTACCCCGGCGACCGGTACGTCGACTGGACCGGTGTCGACGGGTACAACTGGGGCAGGTCCGATCCGGACTTCCCGTGGCAGAGCTTCGCCGACCTCTTCGCCGACATCTACGAGCAACTCGCCGCGAAGGGCAAGCCCGTCATCATCGGTGAGATGGGCTCCGACGAGGCCGGCGGCAGCAAGGTCTCCTGGATCGACGGTGTCGTCCCGGCTCTGAAGGCCAGGTTTCCGCTGATCAAGGCCGTGGTCTGGTTCGACGTCGACAAGGAACGCCACTGGCGGATCGACTCCTCACCGTCATCGCTCGCGGCCTACCGGCGCCTGGCACAGGACCCCTACCTGAATCCATGAGAGCAGCTGCGATCCAGTAGCCTTCCGGCGATTCGCACACCGACTGTGAGGACCCACGACGTTGACCGGCCTGTCCGCGTTTCCGCTGCCTTTCCACGCTTCCCGCTCCATACCGTTCGCGGCGCCCCGGACGCTGCGGGAACTGCAGATGATGCAGTGCAGCGCTCACCTCCGTGCGAAGCCGCGCTGGTTCGACAAGAAGGACGACGCCGAGATCGTCGGCCGGTGGTCCCGGGAAGCGATCGACCAGGGCCTCACCGAGGCGCAGGTGCGCTTCGTGCTCGCCGAACTCGCGTACTACGCCGCTCTGCGGGACGAACGGACCGGCATCGAGGTGTCCGGGGTCGACGGGGTGTGGCAGTCGGACACCCTGATCGACGAGGAGTTGCGATCCCGGCTGCGGGACGCGGTCCGCGTGCTGGAAGAGGTCCCCGACGCGGCGAAGGACTGGCACCCCGGATCCGGCGGTCAGGTGCTCGACCTCGTGCACCCCTCCCTCTTCTGCCTGGTGAACGAGGTGAGCGGGGCCCCCGAGCGAGCCTTCCACAACCCGACGGACCGGCACTCGGCGTATGAGTTCTCCACCAGATTCCAGTGGCTGCCGACGGACGCCGATGTCAGTGACGACGGCGAGGTCACCTTCCGTTCGTACGTCAACAATGTCCACCCCGAGCGGCACCGGGACCTGAACGCGGTCCTGCCGGAGCTGTTCGCGCGAATGCGCCCGCTGCTGGAGAACGTCCTCACCGATCTGCGCCATCCGCGGCCCCCGCGGATCAAGACCGACCCTTACGGGTGGTACGACTCGCACCCGGTCCATCCCACCAAGTCCGCCTTCGGTGACGACGCCGAGGCGTACAAGGAAGCCGTCCGGGCGTGGAGCAGCGACTACGACGACTGGTGGCAGAACCGGCGGCCGGTCGTCCCGGACGCCCCGGACTTCAGCCCGCCCGAGCCACCCGCCGACTTCGCCCGGGTCGATCTGCGCGGCAGCCGTCTCCAGGTCATCGTCAAGCTCGCCACGATCCAGCTCACCCCGCAGCGGCCCGCGTACGCCGGAGGTTCCTGGCACGTCGAAGGGATGCTGAACGAGAGGATCGTCTCCACCGGCATCTACTACTGGGACAGCGAGAACATCACCGAGAGCCGGCTGAGCTTCCGGACGGCACTCGACGACCCGGAGTACGAACAGAACGACGACGACGGACTGCGTGAGGTCTACGGCCTGGAGGACGAGGACGCCCTGAACCAGACACTGGGATCGGCGGTGACCCCGGCCGGCCGCTGCCTGGCGTTCCCCAACGTCCTGCAGCACCGCGTCAGCCCGTTCCGCCTGACCGACCCCGCCCGCCCGGGACACCGCAAGATTCTCGCGTTCTTCCTGGTCGACCCCGGCCGGACGATCGTCTCCACCTCCGACGTGCCGCCGCAGCAGCCGTGGGCGGACACCTCGACCATGACGCTCGACGAGGCCAGGCGCTACCGCGAACAGCTCATGCAGGAGCGCAAGTTCTTCGTCGACGAGCACAACGAGCAGCTCTACGAACGGGAGTTCTCGCTCTGCGAGCACTGAGGGAGCCGGCGGAGCACCCCGCCCAGCGGCGCGGCGGGCGCGCGGGGCGGGGGAGGTGGCCGGTCAGTCGTGGGTGTCCTGCTGCGAGGACACGGCGGCGAAGGAGCGGCGCCCCGGCTTGAGGTCGCCGAAGATCTTGGTGAGGGTGCCCGACCGGAACAGGACGATCTGGGTGATCACCTGGAGCAGGATCCACGACACCGCGTACAGGGCACCGTCCAGAGCGGGCACGGTGTCGACGGGCAGGGTGTACGCCATGATCAGCCGCAGCAGCGCGTCGCAGAGCAGGCCGACGCCCCACAGCACGGTCAGGGCGCGCCAGACGCGGCGGAAGGCGCCGTCCGACTCCCACAACCGCTCCAGTTTCGCCGCGCGGCCGGACAGGAGCGTGCGCAGGGCCTGGTAGGTGAAGGGGCGCGCGGTGAACAGGGTGATGAGCAGCCAGACGCCGGCCAGCGCGGTGAACAGGCTGTTGCGGGCGAGGGCGATACGCGGGTCCGAGGTGAGCAGCGAGGCCAGCGCGCTCACCACCAGCAGCGCGAGGGTGAAGACGCCGATGGCGTCCAGCTTGCGGTGGCGTACGGCGGAGTGGAGCGTGTGCAGCGCGGGCGCGGAACCGCTCAGCAGCAGGGCGGTGATCTCGCTCGCACCGGCCGCGCGGAGCACGTAGTAGAGCCCGACGGGCAACACGATGTCGCAGACGACCGTGATCACGAACCCCCAGCGCGAGGAGGGCTTTTCGGGCGCGGTGGGGGGTGTCGCCGCGGGTTCGGGACTGGGTGTGGGGGAGGTCATGAAGTGTGCTCCAGGGGGAGGGCCTTACGGCGTGCGCTGGACGGCCTGGGTACAGCGGTCGAACGCGTCCGCCAGTTCGCGGGCGCACCGGTCGAGGTCCATCGCCACACCGCACAGATGGTGGCGCAGGACGCTGTCGATCGCACCGCGCAGGGCCAGGGCCATGGTGAAACATTCGAAGTCCGCGAACTCCCCGGCTCCACGGCCCTGTTCGAGGAGCGCGACGAGCCGGTCCACCGACATGATGCTGCGTTCGGCGTTCTCCAGGCCGGTGATCTGCTGGTCCCGGACCATCCGGACGATCTCGGTGAGGGCCTGGGTATGGAGCGGATAGCGGGCGACGAAGTCGAAGTGGGAGGTGATGTACGCGCTGAGCTTTCCGCGATATGTGTTCTCCTTGTTCATATGCGCGGCCGCTACATTGTCGGCCCTCTCCATGATGGTGTGGACAACTTCCGCGAACAGCTCGGGTTTACCGGAGAAGTGGTACGAGATCATCCCGGTGCTGCTGAGTTGTGCCTGCTGTGAGATCCTCGTGAATGATGTCTTCGCATATCCGGACTCGGCGAGGGTTTCGATAGCCGCCTGAACTATCTGGGCTCGCCGTGCATTCTGCGTGAAGGTCCGGGTGTTCGTCTTGGCTGCCTTGGCCATCATGGCCTCAGATTAGCCGGATCATGATCGGGTTTTTCCTAGAGTTCAAGAGTTCGTAGCCGCACGGAGACACGTCCGTGTTCACCCTGCGGCTCCTTGCCTGTCAGTCCACCTGAACCCGCCGTGCCGTCGTGCGGATGGCGTCCACAAGGTCCATGGTGGCGATGGAGCCCGGGTGCGGCCCCGGGTCCGCGCCCGTGGAAATCGCCGCGGCGAACTCTTCGAGCAGCAAGGACAGTTGGTCGGCGGCACGCAGGGTGAGCCGTTCCTCGCGGTCCTGTTCCTCGATGACCAGCGTCGGCTGGTGGGAGGGCGGTGGGGTGAACGCGCGCGTCACGGTCAGCCGGGCCCGGTCGCCCCACAGCGTGTAGAGCGACGCGTAGGTGTGCTCGAAGCCGAACTCCAGCTCGGCCAGCACCCCCGACGGAGAGACGAGGAGTACCTGCCCCGACAGGTCGAGGCCGTCCGAGGCCCGGGTGCGCAGCGTCGCGCCGGCCACTTCGAGGCCCGGCCCGAGCAGCAGCGCGGCGGCCCGCAGCGGGTACACGCCGACATCGAGGAGCGCGCCGCCGCCCAGGCCGCCGTCGTAGCGGATGTCGTCGTCCGGCAGGGGCGGGATGCAGAACGCGGCATGGAAGGAAGCCGGCCGCCCCAGCCGGCCGTCGGCCACCAGCGCGCGGACCCTGTCGTGCTGCGGGTGGTGGAGGAACATGAAGTTCTCCCGCAGCGTCAGACTCCGCTCCGCCGCCAGCGCGCACAGCGAGCGTGCCTCGGCGGCGTCGGTGCCGAGCGGTTTCTCCACCAGTACGTGCTTGCCGGCGCGCAGCGCGCGCTCGGCCCACTCGTGGTGCAGGGCCGTCGGGGTCGACACGTACACGGCGTCGATGTCGGAGCGGGCGAGCAGCGCCTCGGCGTCCTCCTCGGCCGCGCACCCGAAGTGCTGCGCGAACAGGGCCGCCTTCTTCGCCGTGCGTCCGGCGACGGCCACCAGCTCCCACTGCGGCATCCGCGTCACCGTGGGCAGCACGCGCCGCCAGGCGATGGAGGACGTGCCGATCGCTCCCAGCCGCAGCGGCCCGGCCGCGGGCGCCGTCACAGCGACCTCAGCGCGGCGATCAGGGTGCGTGCCTGCACGTTCAGATGGTGGCTGTAGCGCAGCAGTTCGTCGACCTGGCGGGGTGACACCCAGGCGAACTCGTCCGACACCAAGGGGATGTCGTCCTCGACCTCGATGATGAGGTAGTGGCTCTGCGCGTTGAGGAAGCGCCCGCCCTCCTCCGACAGCAGGACGTCGTAGACGGCCGAGCCGCGCCGCTCGCGGACCTCGTCCAGGTACGGCGGCCACGCGGCCGGCGGCAGGTCCGCGTAGTTCTCGGGGGTGCACTGCACGGTCGGGCCGAGCTCCACGACGGAGAGGAAACCGGCTTCGGCGCGGGCGCGCAGCAGGACGTGCGGGACGCCGCCGATCCGCCGGACGAACAGCGCCGCCGTGCCCGTGCCGTGCGGTTCGAGGAGCGGTTGCGACCACGCCGCCACCTCCCGCCGCCCCGAGATGACGTCGACCGCCACGACGCTGAAGTGGTGGCCGTCCCGGTGGGACACGGCGTGCGGGTCGCGCCGCCAGTCCTTGGTCTGCGCGAGACCGATCGGCACCACGTGCACGTCGTGCTCGGCCCGCCGCCGGGTGATCCAGCTGCGGATCTCGGTGTCCGTGTGCAACGAGGCGGCCGGCCCGGTCGCGCCGGGCCGCCAGTCCGGCAGACACGACAGGACGGTGCGGGCGTCCATGTTCACGACGTTGTCCTGCCCCAGCAGCATGTTGACCTGACGGAGCGTCAGCCAGGCGAAGTCCTCACCGGCCTCCACCTCGGGGCCGACCCGCACGATCATGTTGCGGTTGCGCTTGCGCAGGAACCAGGAGCCCTGCTCCGACTGGAGCACGTCGGACACCACCGAACCCGGCGCGGGACGCCGGAAACAGTCCAGATACGTCACGGCCGAACCGCCGTGCACCCTGCGGTAGTTGCTCTTCGTCGCCTGGACCGTCGGCGACAGCTGCATCCCGTTCACGTTGCCCGGCTCCGACTTCGCCTGCATCAGCAGGTGCGGAATGCCGTCGAAATCCCGTACGGCGATGCCCAGGATCCCGATCTCGGGCTGGTCGATGATGGGCTGCTCCCACTCGGCCACCGGCCCGAAGTCCGAGCGGACCCGCAGCCCGTGCACGGCGAAGAAGCGGCCGCTCGCATGGCGCAGGTCACCGGTGCTCCGCTCGAACCGCCAGCCGTCGAGGTCCGCGAACGACACCCGCTCCACCTGCTGCGGCTGCGCACGGCGCCGCTCCTCCAGCCACGCGGCCAGCTCCACGTCGCTCAGCACACCGCCGTCGACGGTCGCCGCCGAAGCGGCCAGCGCCGCCCGTGTGCGGGCCTCCTCGCCGCGCGACGCAGGCGCGGTTGTCGGAGCCATGGCTCTGCCCTTCTCTCGATCCGGGAAGTGCGACCTCGCACCCGGCGCACCGCACCGGGCACCGCCCCGCACACCATGCCGGGGCAGACGCAGCCGACGGCCGCCCTCCCAGCGTGCCCGCTCGAAATCCAGCATTCGCTTAGAACTCCGCCTCTTGCGGCCGCAACTCCCGCTGGTTACGATCCGCGGCCGCATTCGGGCCCGCCTGCCGGAAACCGCTCGGTCCGGCCCCGACGCCAAGGCCGTCGTCGTGCCTAGAGATTCCCCTAGAGCGTTTCCTCCGACCGCCGGACGGCCCCGCCCCCCATGCGAATGTGTGAGCCGTCCCCGCCCTCTCGCCTCGGTATTTGGAGTGCCATCGATGAACGAGCCGGTGCCCACCGACATCCGCGATACCGCCGTGGGCCCTGAGCCCGTGGCCGTGGTCGGCCTCGCGTGCCGGCTCCCGGGCGCCGACGACCCGACCGCGTACTGGCACCTGCTCACCGAGGGCCGCAGCGCCGTCACCGACACCCCCGAGGACCGGCGCACGGGTGTCCCCGTCGACGGCTGGCCCACCCCGCACGGCGGCACCGCCCCCCTGCGCGGCGGATACGTGTCCGCTCCCGCCGACTTCGACCCGGCGTTCTTCGGCATCTCGCCCCGCGAGGCAGCCGCCATGGACCCGCAGGCCCGGCTCGCGCTCGAACTGGGCTGGGAAGCTTTGGAGAACGCCGGTATCCCCGTCAGCGCCGTCCCCCGCGCCACCGCCGTCCACCTCGGCGCGGACACGTGTGACTACGCCGATGTCGTCCGGGACGCCGGACAGGAGACGGGACACCACACCCTCACCGGCCTCAACCGCTCCCTCATCGCCAACCGGCTCTCCTACGCACTCGGGGTCAGCGGCCCCAGCATGACCGTCGACAGCGCGCAGTCCTCCTCCCTGACCGCGGTCCAGCTCGCCTGCGACAGCCTGCGCCTCGGCGACAGCGAACTCGCCCTCGCCGGCGGCGTCCACCTCAACCTCAGCCCCGAAAGCTCTCTGGCCGCCGCGCAGTTCGGGGCGCTCTCCCCGGACGGCGCCTGCCACACCTTCGACGCCCGCGCCAACGGCTACGTACGAGGAGAGGGCGGTGGACTCGTCGTACTGAAACTGCTCTCCCGCGCCCTCGCCGACGGCGACCACATCCACGCCGTCATCCGCGGCGGCGCCGTCAACAACGACGGCACCGGCACCAGCATCACCACCCCGGACCCGGACGCCCAGGCGGCCGTCCTGCGCGCCGCCTGCCGCCGCGCGGGCGTCGACCCCGCGGACATCGGCTACGTCGAACTGCACGGCACGGGAACCCGGATCGGCGACCCCGTCGAGGCCGCCGCCCTCGGCGCGGTCCTCGGCACCGCGCGGGGCCGGCGCGCACCGCTCGCCGTCGGCTCCGTGAAGACCAACATCGGCCACCTCGAAGGCGCGGCCGGTATCGCGGGCCTCCTCAAGACCGTGCTGTGCCTCACGCACCGCCGGCTGGTGCCCAGCCTCCACCACGACGAGCCACACCCCGCCATCTACCTGGACGGCCTCGGCCTGCGCGTACAGCGCGAGACCACCGCATGGACCCCGGCCACCCCCGGCTCCCCGCTGCGCGCCGGGGTTTCCTCCTTCGGCATGGGCGGCACCAACGCCCACCTCGTCCTCGAAGAAGCCCCGCCGACCGAGCCCGCCCCGCAACGGCAGCACCCCCGGCCCGCCGCCACCGTGCCCTGGCTGCTCTCCGCCGCCACGCCCGAGGCACTGCGCGCCCAGGCCGACCGCCTCGCCGCACACGTCCGCGACAGCGGCGCCGACCCCGTGGACACCGCCTGGTCGCTGCTCACCACCCGCAACCACCTGGCACACCGGGCCTTCGCCGTCGCCGCCGACACCACCGCCCTGCTCCACGGCATCACCACCGCGCCCCCGGCCGGACCGGTCGAAGGAGACATCCACCGTCCGGTCTTCGTCTTCCCCGGCCAGGGCAGCCAGTGGACCGGCATGGCCGCCGAACTCCTCGCCACCGCGCCCGTGTTCGCCGCCCGCCTCACCGAATGCGCCGACGCCCTCGCCCCGCACGTCGACTGGGACCTCGCGGCCGTCCTGCGCGGCGACCCGGACGCACCCCCGCTGGACCGCTCCGACGTCGTCCAGCCCGCCCTGTGGGCCGTCATGGTGGCCCTCGCCGCCCTGTGGCAGTCGCACGGGATCCAGCCCGCCGCCGTCGTCGGGCACTCCCAGGGCGAGATCGCCGCGGCCTGCGTCGCGGGCGCCCTCAGCCTGGAGGACGCCGCGCTGGTCGTCGCCCTGCGCAGCAAGGTCCTCGTCCCCCTCGAAGGCCGCAGCGGCATGGTCGCCCTCGCCCTCGCCCACGACGACGCCGTCCGCTTCGTCGCACGCTGGGGCGACCGCGTCACCGTCGCCGCCCTGAACGGACCGGCCTCCACCGTCGTCTCCGCCGACACAGAGACCGTCACCGACATCCTCGCCACCGCCGAACGCGAGGACGTACGCGCCCGTCGCGTCGGCATCGACTACGCCTCCCACTCGCCGCACGTCGAACCCGTCCGCGACGAGATGCTCCGCCTCCTGGCCCCCATCACGCCCCGCCGCCCCGACGTACCGTTCCTGTCCACCGTCACCGGCGACTGGCTCGACCACCCGGCCACCGACGCCCGCTACTGGTACGACAACCTCCGCGACCCCGTCCTTCTCGAACCGGCCGTCCGCGCCCTCACGCTCGCGGGCCACGGCGCCTTCGTCGAGGTCAGCCCGCACCCCGTACTGACCGCACCGGTGCAGGACACCGTCGAGACCACCGCGGGCCCCCGGCACGCCGTCGTCACCGGAACCCTGCGCCGCGGCCAGGGCGGAGCCACCCGCTTCCAGACCTCCCTGGCAACCCTGTGGAGCCGGGGCGCCGAAGCCGACTGGACGCCCGCCTTCACGGACCTCGCCCCGCGCCGCGTCCCGCTGCCCACCTACGCCTTCCAACGCCGCCGCTACTGGGTCGACGCCGCCGGCGGAACCCCCACGCCGCACCGGACCACGGCGACCACAACGCCCACCGAGCAGACCCCGGCCCTGCCCGGGACCGCAGGGCCCGCGCCCGGCCCCGACGACGTGCTCGACCTCGTCCGCGACTGCGCCGCCGCAGTCCTCGGCCACATCGGCCGCGACCAGATCGATCCGCAGCGGACCTTCAAAGAACTCGGCATCGACTCGGTCACCGCCGTGGAGCTGCGCGACCGGATCAACACCCTGTCGGGCACTCGCCTCCCGGCCACCGCCGTCTACGAGTACCCCACTCCCGCGCGTCTCGCCGCGCACCTGTCCGCCCCCACGGTCACCACCGACACCGAGCGCCCCGAACGCCGCGCCGCCGCGGACGAGCCGATCGCCATCGTGTCGATGGGCTGCCGCTACCCCGGCGGCGTACGCACACCGGAAGACCTCTGGCGCCTGGTCCGCGACGAGACCGACGCCGTCTCCGCCTTCCCCACCGACCGCGGCTGGGACCTGGACGCCCTCTACGACGCCGACCCCGACCGCACCGGCACCACGTACGTCCGTGAGGGCGGCTTCCTGCACGACGCGGGTGAGTTCGACGCCGCCTTCTTCGGTATCTCGCCGCGTGAGGCAACCGCGATGGACCCGCAGCAGCGGCTCCTTCTGGAGACCGCCTGGGAGACCGTCGAGAGGGCCGGCCTCGACCCCCGCCGCATGCCCGCCGGCACCACCGGCGTCTTCGTCGGCGCCACCGCGCCCGAGTACGGCCCGCGCCTGCACGAAGCCGGGGAATCCGTCGAGGGCCACGTCCTGACCGGCACGACGGCGAGCGTGGCATCAGGCCGGATCGCGTACGCCCTGGGTCTTGAGGGACCCGCGGTCACGGTCGATACGGCCTGTTCCTCGTCGCTGGTCGCGCTGCACCTCGCCGTGCGGGCCCTGCGCGCCGGAGACTGCTCACTGGCCCTGGCGGCGGGCGCCACCGTCATGTCCGGTCCGGGCATGTTCGTCGAGTTCGCCCGCCAGCGCGGACTGGCCGCCGACGGCCGCTGCAAGCCGTTCGCCTCCGACGCGGACGGCACCAACTGGGCCGAGGGCGTGGGTGTCCTGCTCCTGGAGCGGCTGTCGGACGCGCGGGCCAACGGTCACCAGGTCCTGGCCGTCGTCCGCGGCTCCGCCATCAACCAGGACGGCGCTTCCAACGGTCTCACCGCCCCCAACGGCCTTTCCCAACAGCGCGTCATCCGCACCGCGTTGGCGGATGCGGGCCTGTCGGCGGCGGAGGTGGACGCGGTCGAGGCGCACGGCACGGGTACGAAGCTGGGTGACCCGATCGAGGCGCAGGCGCTGCTGGCCACGTACGGTCAGGAGCGTGCTGCCGAGCGGCCGTTGTGGCTGGGGTCGGTGAAGTCGAACATCGGGCACACGCAAGCCGCGTCCGGCATGGCCGGGATCATCAAGATGGTGCAAGCCATGCGGCACGGCACGCTACCCAAGTCCCTCAAGGCGGAGGAACCGTCCCGGATCGTCGACTGGTCCACAGGTGCGGTCGAATTGCTGGCCGAGACCCAGGACTGGGCCGAATCGGACGGGCGCCCGCGCCGGGCCGGGGTGTCGTCCTTCGGGATCAGCGGAACCAACGCGCACGTCATCGTCGAGGCCCCCGGAGAGGTCGTCGCCGATGAACCCGCTCCTACCCGTGAGTCCGCGCCCGCCCTGCCCTTCCTCGTCTCGGCCCGGAGCGAGGAGGCAGTGACAGCCCAGGTCCGTCAGCTGACCACCTACCTGGAGTCCGCCCCGGCGGATCCGGTGGATGTGGCGTGGTCGTTGTGGCGGTCGCGGTCGGCGTTCGAGTGCCGGTCGGTGGTGGTTGCGGGGGAGTCGGTGGTGTCGGGGTCGGTGGTGGCCGGGGCGTCGTCCGCGGTGTTCGTGTTCCCGGGGCAGGGGGCGCAGTGGGTGGGGATGGCGGTGGAGCTTCTCGATTCGTCGCCGGTGTTCGCGGGGCGGTTCGCGGAGTGTGCTGCCGCGTTGGATGAGTTCGTCGACTGGTCGTTGGTGGATGTGGTGCGGGGGGTGGAGGGTGCGCCTGGGTTTGACCGGGTGGATGTGGTGCAGCCGGTGTTGTGGGCGGTGATGGTGTCGTTGGCCGCGTTGTGGGAGTCGTTCGGTGTGCGGCCGGCTGCGGTGGTGGGGCATTCGCAGGGTGAGATTGCTGCTGCGGTGGTGGCGGGTGCGTTGAGTGTGGTGGATGGTGCGCGGGTGGTGGCGC